>JAUMSA010000072.1 GCA_031293105.1 Butyricicoccus sp.
TGGCGGAGGGCGTGGGATTCGAACCCACGGGTCGGCTCAACACCGGCCAAACGATTTCGAGTCGTTCTCGTTATGACCTCTTCGATACCGCTCCGTATGCAGTTCTGCGATGCAGCTTAATTAGTATAGCATGTCCTGCGCAAAACTGCAAGTGTTTTTTTGTATTTTTTTAAACTTTCGTCAGAGCCTGTTCATACAGCCGTTTCATCTCGCAGGCGTCCTCGGCCTGGGTGCCCGCCGATTCGCAGATGATGGTCGGCTCATAGCCCCGCGCGGCCAGCACCTGTGCCAAGGGCGCAAACTCCGGCCCATAGACGGTATCGGCAAAGGTCAAATGCCGCACCTCGCCCTTGGCCGAATATTCGATCTTGGAAAAATGGCTGTGGAAATGCGCCGTGCGCTCGTAGCCGATTTCGTTTTCCATGCGGTCAAATAATGCGGCAAAGGCCTCGGCACTGTTGTACTGCCCGCCCGTGCGCGCGTTGAGATGGCCGAAGTCGATGCAGGGCAGCAGGCGATCATCCAGCGCAACCAGGGTGCAGATCTCCTCGGCGCTGCCGATGACGCTCTGTTTGCCCATGGTTTCCAAGCAGATGGTCTGGGTATAGCCATGGTCCTGCACGGCCTGCAAAATGGCCCGGACGTTGACAATCGTATTTTGAAAAGCCCGGTCACGCGACTGTTTGCCTACGCCGCCGCAATGCACAACCAGATGGTCGGCGCCCATGGCCTGGGCAGCTGCGCAGCTTTTGAGCACATAGCCGATGTTCTTTTCCATTCGCTCGGCTTCACTTGAGGACAGGTTGATATAATACGGCGTATGCAGCGACAGGGTGATGCCATGCGCGGCGGCCTGGGCGCCGATCTTGCGGGCGGTCTCCTCGCCCACGTTGACACCCCGGCCGCATTGGTATTCGTAGGCGTTCAGCCCCAAACCTTGCAGCCACTTGGGCGCATCCACGGTGGCCTTGAACCCGGCTGCGGCAAACGATTCGGAATTGCCGGCCGGACCAAATTTAATTGCCATGTTTCATTTCCTCCCGCATTTTCCGACGACCGCGCTCGATGAAACCATGCTCCAGCCGGCAGCGCACGCCAATCCAAAATTCGCCCCGGTCAATCGACTGCACCTGGCAGGTCAGGGCGCCCAGGCGGTTGCCGCCCAGCACATCGGTAAAAATCTGGTCGCCAATGACCGCAATCTCGTGCATGGGCAGCCCCAAAACGGTCGCCCCCTTGCGGAACCCGCGCGACAGCGGTTTGGTCGCCCGGCTGACCCAGCGGATGCCCATGGGTTCGCTGAAGACCCCGACCCGCTCGGCCTTATTATTGGACAAAAACAGGACTTGTATCCCGGCTTCCTGCATACGCTTGATATAGGCGCACAGCTTTTCGGTGGGGTGCTTGATGCGGTGGGAGGACACCGTGCCGTCGATATCGATGAGCGCACCGCGGATGCCCCGGCTTTTCAAAAATTCGGGGGTAATGTCATAAATGGTATCAAAAACGCAGTCTGGCGTTAAATAACGTAGCATAAGGGAAAATCTTCTCCTTCTGAATTTCTCGTTGAGTACATATAGTATTGTACGCGACCGACCCGCAAAAGTCCAGAAAAAAGGAGTGTTTCGCAATGGAGCTGAAAAAGAACCTGACGTTGGTATGTGCCGGCGCGGATGCGGCGGCGGCTTCGGCCTACGGCCTGCCGCTGCTGCATCTGTGCATGGGGGTAGGGCCGGGCGGCGGCATCCGGCGGCTGCGCCTGCCCGCGCAGACCCAGGGACAATATCTTGGGGTCAGCGACTTCGGCATCGAGGGGAGCATCCCCAAATTCTGCGCCGAAGCGTTGGTGTTTGAAGTCAAAAAACGGCGGATGCGCGGCATTTTTGCCGATTTTGAACGGGATACCCCGGCGGTACATACCCTGCTGCGCGACCTGGATGCGCTGCTCGAAGCGGCCCACCTGCCGCTTTTCGTGCCGGTCGGGCAGGCCGCCCAGGTGCAGCATGCCCATCTGGTAGCCGAAACCGCGCTTTCAGGCGGCAACCTGGAGGAATATCTGGGCGATTTGCTCGAACAGTATCCGGGCCGTCTGGCGGCCGCGCTGCGGCCCATTTCGGCCGATTACCGGCTGCCTGCCCAAAGCAGTGAGGGCACACCCCTTTCCCGGACCGACCGCGTGGCGCTCCAACAGAAATATGGCGCCCAGTCGTTCTTCTCCCGCGACCTGTGCGCCAAATATTTCACCTATATGGACGAAAAAGGGGACGGCCATTTCGTCTTGTTTGACGACGATACCACGCTGGAAGCCAAGCTGGTGCGGCTGGACGCGCTGGGCATCGCGCCGGTCTTTGCGCTGTATCCCGATGTGCGCACCCTCTTATGAGATGAGATCAGCCGTTTTGGCATGCACGAGCGCGATGAGGTCGGCGGCCGCCAGTTCGATCTGGTAGCCGATCTTACCCGCGCTGACGATGATGGTCGGAATGTCGTTCGCGCTCTCGTGCAATGTCACCGGATAGGGCTTTTTCAGGCCGACCGGCGAACAGCCGCCGCGCACATAGCCGGTCAGGCCGAGCAGTTCCTTGACGTGAATCATCTCCATGGCCTTTTCCCCGACCGACTTGGCCGCTTTCTTGAGGTTCAGTTCCTCGGCCACCGGGATGACAAATACATAAATGCCGCCGCTCTTGCCGCGCGCAACCAGAGTTTTAAACACCTGATTGACATTCTGCCCCAGCAGTTCGGCGACGTGTACCCCGTCCACGGCTTCCTTGCCGTGCGGGTATTCATGAGGAGTGTAGGCAATCTTATGCTGCTCCAAGATGCGCATAACGTTGGTTTTATTCTCTGCCATTTGGAAAATCCCTTTCTTCTTTTTTTCTCTCATTATAGGCGATTTTCCGGGCGGATACAAGCCCAGGGGTTCTATTTTTCGGCAAAACGTGGTATACTAAACTCATCTGATGTTCCCGGGGCAGGATGGACAAACCCGCCCCATCCGGCTGTTTTTCACGCGGAGGTGAACCCCCATGGCGCAAAATTTCACACCGTCTGACCGAACCCGCACCCTGCTCATCCTTGCACTGCTGCGCGAAGGGGACAAGACCGGGTTTGAAATCATCCATGCGCTGGAAACACGCCAGGATTTTTCGTTTGCCCTGGAGGAAGGCATGCTGTATCCCCTGCTGTACCGCCTGTGTGAGGACGGCCGTGTATGCTCCTATGAGAAGGATACCGAAGCGGGCCCCCGGCGCTTTTACAAGCTCACCCTGGCGGGCATCCATCTGCTAAACCGCCACAGCGCTGAATGGCGCCTGCTTTGCCGCTCGTTTGGCGGCTCGGTGGGAGGTGAAGCCTGTGCCAGACCATCCGATTGACCGCTGGCTGTATCGGGTTTGCGCCCACATCCACAGTCCCCGCCGCCGCGCAGCCGTCCAGCAGGAACTGCTGGGTCACATAAACGACCGCATCCGCCTGCTGCAAGCCCAAGGCATGGACCCCGAACAGGCGGCCCGTCAGGCAGTGGCCTCCATGGGCGACCCAGATGCCGTCGGTCGGGCGCTCGCTGCCGTCGACCAGCCCTGGCGCCGGTTTTGGGGCTGGCTGGTCACCTTGTTTTTCTGGGCGGCTGCCTTGTTCTTGCTGATTTTCTGTGTGCTTTGCCTGCTGCATGTCATTTAAAAACCCATCCTCATTTGAAGGATGGGTTTTTTCATAGCCGTTTGCCAAGGCCAGTGGTGTCATACCCGCCCAGAGCGTCTAAGGCAGCGCGGAATGCCTCCGACTGCATGACGCCCAAAAACGCCTGCACCGCCGTATGGGACAGATCGTCCTGCCGGAACACGATGTCATACTGCTCGACCCGCAGCGGGATAAAATCGATTGCCGGGGTCTGCAAGGCGGCTTTCTGGTTGCCCACCGCGCAGTCGGCCTGACCGCCCGCGACCGCAGCCGCGGCCGCCAGATGCGAGCCAACCACATCCCCATAGCCATGCAGGGCGCGCGGCGAAAGCCCGGCGCGCAGCAACAAGCTATCGGTCAACACCCGGATGCCGCTGCCCTTCTCCCGGCTGACCATGGTGACATCCGGCCGGGCAAAGTCCTCAATGCGGTGAATGCCCTTGGGGTTGCCCGCCGCGACATACAGCCCCACCGTGCGCCCGACCAGATGATAGACCTGCACCCGCTCGCCGGGCAGCAGCTTGGAGATAAACGGCAGATTGTAGGTATCGGTCTCCATGTCCCACAGATGGGCGGTCGCGGCGTCGGCCTGGCCCTGGTACATGGCATGCAGGCCGTTGTAGCTGCCCATGTGCGAACGGAAAAAGAACGGCTCGCCGTAGGCCGTGTTGGCGCTGTCACACAGCAGGTCCAGCAGAGCATCCTGTCCGCACACAATAAACCGCCCCGCCTGAGTAGGCGCAGTGTGGACAGACGGCTGGGCCGCGCCGAGCACGGCGTACACGTCCTCCTCGCTCACGCGGAACTGCTTGCCCATCTTGGTGGCGCGGAGCGTCCCTTTTTTAATCATATCATAGACCGTGCTTTTTTTGATTTTCAGCCGGTCAGCCACCTCCTGGGCGGTCAAATAACGCTCCGTCATGCCCGATGCGCCTCCTTTTGTTTTATTATACCGACCGGAAAAATCCCTGTCAAACCAGTCGCGATTGACAGTGCCTTGGTCCTTTGCTATAATAAACAAAACTAAATAATAATAAGCAAAACAGGAGAAAACCATGAAAAAGAATCGTTTGCTTTCCGCCCTGCTGGCTGGGGCGCTGTGCGTATCGCTCGCCGCCTGCGGCGGCACAAACGCGGGGGACTCTACCGCGTCGGGTGCATCCTCCTCGCAGGACGCCGAGCCGGTCGAACTGACCGTGTTCGCCGCCGCTTCGATGACCGAAACGCTGAACGAAATTGCCGAGTTGTACAAGGTCGAAGCGCCCCATGTATCCATCGTCTACAACTTCGACTCCTCTGGCACACTCAAGACTCAGATTCAGGAGGGCGCGGTGTGCGACCTGTTCCTGTCCGCCGGGCAGAAGCAGATGGACCAGCTGGACGCAGCCGCCGACGCTTCGGTCAACACCGAAGGGCTGGACTTTGTCCTGAGTGACTCACGGCTTGATCTGCTGGAAAACAAGGTCGTCCTGATCGTGCCCGAAGGCGCAGAGAACGGCATCACCTCGTTTGAGGACGCGGGCACCGACAAGGTTTCGCGCATTGCGCTGGGCGGCGCGGACGTACCGGTTGGCCAGTACGCACAGGAGATCTTTGAATCTCTCGGCCTGTGGGAGGACATGAACGCCGCCGGTAAGATTACCTTTGGTACCAACGTCAAGGAAGTCGTATCTCAGGTGGAAGCGGCAGCGGTCGATTGCGGCGTGGTCTATAAGACTGACGTAGCGGCAGCCGAAGGCGTGGAAGTCGTGGCCGAAGCCCCCGAGGGAAGTTGCTCTCCGGCCATCTATCCGGTGGCGGTTTTAAAGACCAGCGAGCACCAAGCCGAAGCCCAGGCCTTCCTGGACTTCCTCCAGACCAACGCCTGTACGGCCATCTTTGAAAAAGCCGGTTTTACTGTGTTATAATCGATTTCGGCGGCGTGGGGCGCACCCGCGCCGCTTTTTTCTGGGGGATTCGTATGGACTGGTTTCCGCTTTACAACTCACTACGCATTGCGTTCATCTCCACAATCATCACCTTTTTTACCGGCATCCTTGCCGCGTATTATATCGCGCGGGTGCCGCGCGCGCTCAAGGGCGCACTCGACTGCCTGCTGACCCTGCCCATGGTGCTGCCGCCCACGGTGGTTGGCTTTTTTTTGCTGCGCCTGCTCGGCCCGCGCGGCACGATCGGCCAGTATCTGCTTTCCTGGTGGAATCTGCGCATCACAATGACCTGGTATGCCGCCATTTTTGCGACTACATTCGTCACCTTCCCGCTCATGTACCGCACCGCGCGCGGCGCGTTTGAAAGCTTTGACCGCAATCTGCTGTATGCCGGACGCACGCTCGGTCTGTCGAACCCCTATCTCTTCTGGCGGGTGCTGTTACCCGGCTGCAAGCAGGGCATTCTGGCCGGGATCGTGCTGTCCTTTGCGCGCGGCCTGGGCGAATACGGCGCGACCAGTATGGTTTCGGGCTACACCCCTGGCCGGACGGCGACCATATCCACGACCGTCTATCAGCTTTGGCGGGAATCCAACGACGCTTTGGCCTATCGCTGGGTGTTCATCAACCTCATCATCTCGTTTGCCGTGCTGCTGGCCGTCAATCTGCTGGAAAAGAAAAACCGAAAGGGGGCGCCCCGCCGTGCTGGAAGCTAAATTTGTCAAACGGCTGGACGCCTTCCCGCTCGAAGTCGAGTTAAAAGCCGACCGGCAGGCGATCGCCCTGCTGGGCGCGTCCGGTTCGGGCAAGTCCATGACCCTGAAATGCATCGCGGGCGTGGAAAAGCCGGATGAGGGCCGCATTGTGCTGGATGGACAGGTGTTGTTTGACTCGGCAAAGCGCATCAACGTGCCGCCCCAGCAGCGGCACGTTGGGCTTTTGTTCCAAAATTATGCCCTGTTCCCGACCATGACCGTCTGGCAGAACATCCGGTGCGGCCTGCGCTGCCTGCCGCGCGCCGAGCAGAACGCCCGCATTGCGGCTCTGATTTCCCGCTTCCATCTGGAAGGGCTGGAAAAGCGCTTGCCTACCATGTTATCGGGCGGCCAGCAGCAGCGGGTCGCACTGGCGCGCATGCTGGCCAGCGAGCCGCGCCTGTTGATGCTGGATGAGCCCTTTTCGGCGCTGGACAGCTTTCTGCGCTGGGAACTGGAACAGACCATCGCCGAGGTCATCGCCGCCCATGGCGGCGAAACGCTGTTCGTGTCGCACAACCGCGACGAAGCCTATCGCCTGTGCGACCGGGTAGCCGTGATGGAAAACGGCTGCATTGAGGTAAACAAGCCCAAAAACGACCTGTTCCGCGCCCCGGAGACCCAGGCGGGCGCGCGGCTGATCGGCTGCGAGAACATCGCGCCCGCAGAGCTTACAGACGGCGTGCTGACCATCCCAGCCTGGGGGCTGCGCTTTACTGGGGTAACCGCGCCCGCGTATGCAGTACGTGCGGCGGGCATCCCCGCCGATGCCTTACACCGGTGCGAGGCACCGGACGCCTTCTCGGCCCAGGTGCAGCGGGTCATCGAATGCCCAGCCGATATGCTGGTAGTCGTGCTGCCCGCGGGCGGCGCGCAGCCGCTGCGCTGTCGCCTGCCCAAGGCGGACGGCCTGCGCCTGACGGCCGGGGACCGGATTTCCCTGTGTGCCGACCCGCGGCGCATCCATCTGCTGCGCTGACCGTTCCAATCTGACCTTATGAAAATATCGAAAACTGGTGATTTACGACAGGTCATTTTCCGAGTACAATGACACCATAAAATATTACCAGACGAAAGAAGGTCTCTACTTATGAAGCGCAGTTCCACCCGCACCGTGATTCTGGCCGCCCTGCTCGCAGCGTTCACCACGGTCGCCACCATGATTATCAAATTCCCCACCCCGACCCTGGGTTACATCCACCTGGGTGACGGATTGGTATTGCTTTGCGGCGTGCTGCTTGGCCCCGGCCTGGGTGCCGCGGCAGCTGGTATCGGCTCCATGCTGGCCGACCTGTTTTCCGGCTATGCCGCCTACGCGCCCGCGACACTTATCATCAAGGCGCTGACCGCCTTTGTCGGCGGTTGGGTGTTCCATCACCTGCATGCGTCGTTCTTCCGCACCCCGGTGCGCACCATCCTGGGCGGCATCCCGGCCGAGTGCGTGATGGTGCTCGGTTATTACCTGTACGAAGCCGGTATGCTGGTGGTCGGCGGCAGCTCCTTTGCCGCAGCCCTGTCCGCAACCGCTGCCGGTGTGCCGTTTAACATTGTGCAGGGTGCGGTCGGTGTGATTTTGTCGGTCGTCCTGCTGCCCGTACTGGCACGCGCCAGCGGCGAACTGGATGCTCGCATCCGCGCTTGACGCTCTACCAAAGTCCTGCTTTTCAGCAGGTCTTTTTTGGTGTTGTTCAC
>JAUMSA010000096.1 GCA_031293105.1 Butyricicoccus sp.
GTTGTCATCGAATGCTCGGGCAACGACAAGGGCATTGCTTCCCTGTTCGACATCGCTGGCCACTCGGCTCGCATCGGTGTCGTTGGTCACTCCATCGGCCGTAAGGTTCCGGTTGAGATCGGCAAGACCATCTGGAAGACCCTGCACATCGCAGGCTCCGGCGGCACCACCAACTGGTTCCCGCGCACCATCCGCTTCATGTCCAAGATCAAGGACAAGTATGACTTCAAGGCTCTGGTTTCTCACTACTACAAGTTTGAGGATCTGGACGAGGCTATGAAGATGGCACAGAATAAGGAAGTTGCTCGCAAGGTTATGCTCACCTTCGACGACTAATTGCATAAAACGTTCACGAAGGAGGGGAAGCGGCTGGCTTTCCCTCCTTTCCGGATTTTCAAATAGGAGGATACCCATGAAACAATGGAAAATCGCGGTTTCGTCGGCCGATGCAGCGCCGCTGACCGCTCCGATTCTGATGATCGGCGATGTGGCAAGCAACGTCAAAAAGGCAGGCGCACTGGGCTTCCAGGCCATTGAGGTGCACACCCGCGAAGACGCTGACCTGGATTATGAGGGCATTGCCAAAGCGGTCGCGGAGAGCGGCTGCAAGGTAGGCATGATTATCACCGGCCGCCTGAACACCGAGGGTATGTGCGACCTGATAAGCGACATCCCGTACGTCACCAAAGCGGCCATTGACGGTATGAAGCAGTATATCGACATGGCGCAGAAGATCGGCGCCGAAGGCATCGTTGTTGGCTGGGTCAAGGGCAATGTGCCCGCAGGCGGCGATCGGGACAAGTACATGAACCGCTTAGCCCGCAACTTTAAAATCCTCAACGATTACGGCAAGGAAAAGGGCATCAAGCTGAACATCGAAGTCATCAACCGGTATGAAGTGAATGTATTTACCACGGCCGACGAGATGATGAGCTTTTTGGAAGCCCATCCCGAGCTGGACAACTGCTATGCGCATCTGGACACCTTCCACATGAACATCGACGAGTGCGACCCCGTGGCCGCCATCCGGCGCTGCAAGGGCCGCCTGGGGTATTTCCATCTGGCGGACAACTCCCGTCGGTATCCGGGCAGCGGCCAGCTGGACTTCAAGCGCATGTTTGAAGCGCTGGAGGAAATCGGCTATGATGGCTATCTGTCCATCGAATGCCTGCCGTATCCCACCCATGAGGAAGCGGCTGCCAAGGGTATTGCCTATGTTAAGAGCATTTTAAACGCATAAAAAATTGACACCTGGTGAATTTCTTCATCAGGTGTCTTTTTTTATGCTTTCCGATTGATAAAGGCGAACACGATCAGTAGGGCGGCGGGTACCAGCAGGACGCCCAAGCCGAACCGCATGCCGAACTGTCCGGCGACTGCACCAATGACCGACGGCGCGATGACTGAGCCGATGCCGGTCAGGGTGACGAAAAAGCCCATGGCCAGCGGATAGGTCTTAAACACCTCGGTGGCATTGGAGACCGTAGTGCCGTACATCCCGGCCATGCACAGCCCCAGGCCGATGGTACCTACCAGCAGAGGGACAAAGCCCGGACTGGCGATGACCACCACCAGAAAGAGGGCGATGCCCAGGCTGGCACATCGCAAAAAGGTAGGCGGGGCCACATGTCCGGCAATCAGGATGCAGCCGGCCCGACCGAGCAAGATGACCACCCAGAGCAGCGCGGTCAGCATTTGCGCCGAACTGGCGCTGGCTGCGCCTGAATCGATAAAATACGTCACCAGCCAGCCCATGACCGATGCTTCGATGCTCAAATAGCACAGCATGATGGCTGCCGTCAGCCAAAAACGCCGCTCCCGCCAAAAGCCGAACGGCTGCGCGGGCTGGGCGGCTTGTCCGCCCTCGGGCGATACGCTGTTCATCTGCATGCGGGGCGAGGTCAGCATACTGACCACACCCATACCTATTATAATATATACGGCTGTGCGCCAACCGCTTTCGCCGCCGCGGGTGCAGGCCAGCACGAGGAAGGGGGAGAGCAGGGCGCCGATGGCGAAAAAGCTGTGCAGCATGTTCAGCGGGCCGGACGAGCCGTGGGATAGGAAATTGATGATTTGGTTATTATAGTAGTTCACGGCGCCGCGGCCAATGCCGGTCAGCAGGATGGCCAGGAACAGAAGGATGGGGTTGCCGGTCAGCAGAGTGACGGCAAAGCCCAAAAACGGAAGCACATTAAAGTAGAGCAAGGTGCGCTTGTAGCCCAGGATGGCGGGCAGCATGCCCACGAATATGCCGGTAATCAGCGAACCAATGTTGTGCGCCGAAATCAGTGCGCCGCCCACCTCATAACTGAGGCCATACTCGGCTTTCATCATCGGCAGAAGCGAGCCAATGCCGATGACAAAGATACCTTGCACAAAATAGAGGAAAAACAGGTTGCCAACCATATATTTTTCACCCGATGACAGGTTTCCCCAGAAGGAAGTGTGCGGATGGTGCATAAAATTAACCACCTTTCAAAAATATACACACCAATAGGTTACAAAATGCAAATCGCAAGAATGCACAAGAATTAGAAATCTAAAAAAATAACAGCTTTGTAGTGAAACAAAACACAAAAATTCCAGAATTTTGATTGCGCGGTTATTATACAACGGCCAGGCGCAAAAGTAAATTCACATTCTTGCGATGTTTTTGTAATATCTTGATTGAAATAAGGAAAAAATGTGGAACATCGACGAATAAAAAATGTATAAAAAAGGAAAACAAAAAGTCTCGTTCACAAAATCGTAAAATTTGACCGGTAAAAAAGTTGGAAAAATGAGAAAAATCCGAAGAAACCACCGTTAATTTGCCCAAAACCTGCATCGCGCCAAAAATCATTTGTGAAAATTGTATAGTTTGCCAGTATCCAAGCGGGGATTTTCTTTGCATAATGAAATAGACGCAAGAAACAACAACCAAAAACAACAGCCGACAGCAGCGGCCGAATCCGGTTGGGTCTGGCAAAATGACGAAGAACATGCTATACTGTTGTTGATCGGTTGTGGATAGCGGAATAGAGACCAACTTGTGAAAGGTCTCCAATATTCCGGAGAGCCGTTTTCCATAAAAAAACAGAGGGACAAGCGGTGATCCACTGATCCTAGAGATTTTTTTCTTAGGGAGGAAAAAAGTATGGAAAAGAAAGTAAAAATCGGCGTGCTGGGCGCTGGCCGTATCGGCAAGCTGCACATCACGAACCTGTGCCAGTCGGTACCGAACGCAGAAGTCGTTGCGGTAGCTGACCCGTATCTCAACGATGAGACGGCTGAGTGGTGCAAGAGCTTGGGCGTAGAAGTGACCTCCAAGGATCCGGAAGTTGTTTTCAGCAACAAGGATATCGACGCGGTCTTCATCTGCTCGTCCACCAACACGCACGCGGATTTCATCATTGAAGCTGCCAAGGCTGGCAAGCACATCTTCTGCGAAAAGCCGATTCACACCGACCTGGCCAAGATCCATGAGGCTCTGGACGCGGTTGAAAAGGCTGGCGTAAAGCTGCAGGTTGGCTTCGTTCGCCGCTTTGACCACAACCATAAGAAGGTTCATGACGTTGTTGCTTCCGGCCGCCTGGGCGCGCCGCACATCGTTAAGGTTTGCTCCCGTGACCCCGAAGGCCCCCCGATGAGCTACGTTGAAGTTTCGGGCGGCATCTTCCTGGACATGATGATCCATGACTTTGACATGGTTCGTTACCTGTCCGGTTCCGAAGTCACCGAAGTTTGCGCTTACGGCACCGTAAAGACCGATCCGGACTACGCCAAGTACGGCGACGTAGACACCGCGATCTGCATGCTGAAGTTCGAAAACGGCGCAATCGGCGTCATCGACAACAGCCGCGTTGCCAACTACGGTTACGATCAGCGCACCGAAGTACATTGCGACAAGGGCTGCGTACAGGTTTCCAACGACCTGGACGACCAGGCTATGATCTCCACCCGCGACGGCGTTGAGATTGCAAAGCCGACTTGGTTCTTCCTGGAGCGCTACAACGATGCGTTCATCACCGAAGAGAAGGACTTCATCGATGCGATCGTAAACGGCACCGACGTACCGGTTAACGGTCACGACGGCCTGATGCCGGTTATCATCGCGATGGCTGCTGGCAAGAGCCTGAAGGAAGGCCGCCCGGTTAAGCTGTCTGAGATCGAGTAAGATAAGTTGTCTGAGTGTCCGGCGCGCCAAGCGCGCGCCGGATAATCCCTAAGGAAGAGAAACGATGCCGGCAGACGGGCCGGCAGGCAAACCCGACGTTTGCCGCGCAAAGCTGAAACAGAAGGGATTTCCCCTTTCTGTGGCGGACGCCGCTTCCCAGCGGCTCTGTCCGATAGAATGCTTCACTTTAAGGAGGAGAAAAGATGAAGAAGAAGAGATTATTAGCCCTGTTGATGGCAGGTGCAATGGCAGTGTCCATGACCGCATGCGGTGGCAACAACAATTCTGCATCCGGTTCCGGTGCAGCCGCTTCTGGTTCCGGTGCTTCCGGCGGCGACAAGGAATTCACCATTGTTGTTAAGTCTCTGGCTGACCAGTACTGGGTACTGCTGAAGGCTGGCGCAGAAGCAAAGGCTGCCGAACTCGGCGTAAAGGTTAACGTTATCGGCCCGAACGCAGAATCCGAAGTACAGCAGCAGGTTGACATGATTCAGAATGCGATCGGCGCAGGCGTTGACGGCCTGGCAATCGCTCCGTCTTCTCCGGACACCGTTCTGCCGGTTCTGGAGCAGGCAGACAGCGCTGGTATCCCGGTTATCGCGGTTGATACCGACCTGCCGAACTACGAAAATAAGAAGTCCTTTATCGGTACTGGTAACGAAGCCGCTGGTAAGCAGGGCGGCGAATATGCAGCTAGCCTGGTAGGCGAAGGTGCAAAGGCGATCATCCTGCGCGGCCGTGCTGGTGACACCACCCATGACGACCGTGAAAAGGGCTTTAAGGAAGGTCTGGAAGCTGGCGGCGTAGAAGTTCTGGAAGTTCGTGACTGCATGTCCGAAGCAGAAAAGGCTATGAACGCTATGCAGGACCTGATGAACCGTTATGACCAGATCGACATCGTTTGCACCACCGCTGACTCCATGGCACAGGGTGCACAGCGTGCGATCGAGAACGCAGGCGCAGATATCCCGGTTATCGGCTTCGACGGCACGATCCCGGTTGCTGAACTGATCGCTCAGGGCAGCGTAATCAAGGGCTCTGTTGCGCAGGCTCCGTACGACATGGGTCAGCTGGCTGTTGAAAACCTGCTCAAGCTGGTCAATGGTGAGACCATTGAAGAGCGCATCGACTCCGGTACAACCATGGTAACCGAAGAGAATGCAGCAGACTTCAAGGCTGACCTGGAAGCAAAGGTTAACGGTGCTTCTTAAAAAGTAAACAAGCAGTTGGGTAAAAAATACCCCGATTGCTCGGATTAGAGACCGGGGGGCGGACCCCCCCCGGTTTTCTATACCCAAAAGGAAGAGGAAAAAGAGAAATTCCACATGTGCAAATGAAAGACGGTGATTCAGGAATTATGAATGAAGTAATCATGGAGCTCAAGAATATCACCAAATATTTCCCCGGCGTTGTTGCACTGGATAACATGTCGTTTACAGTGCGCAAGGGTATGGTACATGGACTCATCGGCGAAAACGGCGCCGGCAAGTCCACCCTGATTAAGGTTTTTACCGGCGTTAACCAGCCGGATAAAGGTGAAATCCTCATTGATGGCAAGCAGGTACATTTGACCAACCCGATGGTCGCAAAAGCGGCTGGCGTGGGCTGTGTTTATCAGGAACTGAATATCGTACAGGAACTGAATGTAACCGACAACCTGTTCATCAATTACTATAAGAAAAAGGGCATCCTGCTCGACTACAAGGCAATGCACAAGCGTGCGGCTGAGATTATGGAAGATCTGGGCCAGCCGGTTGATCCCCGGACCGAATGCTCCAAGTTGGGCATCGGCGTACAGCAGACCATTGAGATCGGCAAGTCCATCCTGTCGGATGCGCGACTGATTATCATGGACGAACCGACATCCGCACTGTCCGAATCCGAGGTCAATCAGTTGTTCAAGACCATTGAAAAGCTGAAGAATAAGGGTATTTCGATTATCTTCGTTTCGCATAAGCTGGAAGAAATCTTCGAATGCTGCGATGATATCACGGTTATGCGTGACGGCCAGTGGATTTCCACCACTCCGGTTAAGGATATGACCAAGGACCTGCTCATCTCCCACATGGTAGGCCGTAGCTTGGACAATCTGTTCCCGAAGGAAGTTGCCGAAAAGCGGGGCGAAATGCTTCGCGTGGAGCACCTCAACAGCGCAGGCGTTCTGCATGATGTTAGCTTTAAGGCTTATGGCGGTCAGGTACTCGGCTTCTCCGGCTTGGTTGGTGCCGGCCGCACCGAGACCATGCGTGCGATCTTTGGCGCAGACCCCAAGGATTCGGGCGACATCTACTTAAACGGTGAAAAGGTTGAAATCACCTGTCCGAAGGACGCAATCGAGCATAAGATCGCCTTCCTCACTGAGGACCGCAAGGGCGAGGGCCTGATTCTGGACTTCTCGGTTATGAACAACCTGCATCTGGCAACCATTGACCGCGACCGTAAGGGCTTGTTCCTGGATTCGAGTAAGCACCGCAAAATCGCGGAAGAAAATGTGGCAACTTACCGCATCAAGACCCCGTCGTTGGATACGCCGGTCGGCACACTGTCCGGTGGTAACCAGCAGAAGGTCGTTATCGGCAAATGGGTTAACACGAACGCGGATATTTACATTTTCGACGAGCCAACCCGCGGTATCGACGTTGGCGCGAAGATCGAAGTTTACAATGTTATGAACAGCCTGGTCAAGCAGGGTAAGTGCGTAATCATGGTATCCTCGGAACTGCCCGAGATCCTTGGCATGAGCGACCGTGTCATCGTTATGCGCCATGGTCATATTATGGCAGAGATCGAGCGCGGCTCGGAGCACTTTAACCAGGAAGACATCATGAAGGCTGCATGGGGAGGTACACTGTAATGGATGCTACGAAAAAGAAATCGACGTTCAAGGACATTATCGGTAAATTAGGGCCGCTGCTTGCCCTTGTAATCCTGTGTATCGCGCTAGGTATCGCAACCGGCGGTACATTCTTCTCGGCTGCGAACATCTCCAACCTGTTCCGTCAGGTGCCGATCGTTGCACTGATGGCCGTTGGTATGCTGTGTGTCATCTTGCTTGGTGGTATCGACCTGTCGGCCGGTTCGCTGCTGGCAATCGGCTGTATGGCTTCCGGCGTTATGATGCAGAAGTTCTTTGATGCGGATACGGTAGTCAACTCCATCATCCTGATCCTCATCTGCTTGGCTGTTTCCACCCTGTGCGGCGTCATCAACGGCCTGCTGCTGACCAAGCTGCATCTGCCTCACCCCTTCATCGCTACCCTGGGTATGAAGAACATCTGCCGTGGTGTTGCACTGCTGATCTCGGGTTCTGCCGCAATCGCAGGCTTCCCGAAGGCAACCCTGATCATCGGCGCAAAGGACGTATTCTCGGTCAAGCTCGGCGCTTGGGGCAACTTCGCTCTGCCGGTTTCGTTCCTGCTGACTGTTATCGTATTCGTTATCATGCACATCTTCCTGAGCCGCACGGCTCTGGGTCGCAAGATCTACTCCTTCGGCGGTAACGCAGAAGCGGCTCGTCTGGCTGGTATCAACACCGACAACGTACAGATCTTCTGCTACGGTATGTCCGGCTTCATGTGCGGCCTGGCAGGCGTTATCTACATCGGCCGTCTGAACTCTGCGGTTCCGCTGGCATCGCAGGAAGGCGACCTGGACGCGATCGCATCCTGTATCATCGGCGGCGCTTCGTTCCTCGGTGGTAAGGGTAACGTTTGGGGCACCCTGATTGGTGCGTTCATGATTCAGGTTATCCGTAACGGCTGTAACCTGCTAGGCGTTTCGTCCGACCTGCAGCAGATCGTCATCGGCGCTATCATCATCATCGCGGTATTCATCGACGTAGTTCGTACCGCAATGGAAGCAAAGGCAAAGCGTCTGGCGGTTGCCAAGGAAAACGGCTAATCCCACGTACATGTACAGAAAGGCAACCCTTCTGGGTTGCCTTTCTTTTTGACAAAGGAGGGGTTTCGGTATGGCGCGTCCCCCAAAGGGCTGGCCGGGCATGGTGTGCCGGGCCATCGCCGTCCTGCTGGCGGCCATTCTACTGTCTGGGGTGTGGATGCTGATTCGCGAGTGTAACACCATGGGCATTGTGAATCGCACCGATGCGGTCACCCAGATGCAGCAGGCCCGGGCCGGCGAGCAATAAAAAAGCCAATCGCATGATAATGCGATTGGCTTTTTTGGAAAGAGTGTGCAGATATCAGGTGTCAAAATTTTAGATAACAAAGAAAAAGACCAAAAGATAATGGCACAGGCTGCCGGCTAGCACAAACAGATGGAACAGGTCGTGGAAGTTCAGGTCCGGATGGAGGTTAGGCCGCTTGGCGATATAAACCACGCCGCCGATCGTATACGAAAGGCCGCCAGCTGCCAGCAGGGCGATGGCTGGGAGCGGCATGGACAGAACCACATCAAAATCGACCACAATTGCCCAGCCCAAAATCAGATACAGGGCGGTGCCGAGCAGGCGGGGAGCGTCAATCCATAGGAGCTTGATGGCAATGCCGAGCAGCGCGATGGCCCAAATGGCCGCCGTAAAGTAAAAGGACTGGGGGCGCGCCATGAATTTGAGCAAAATCGGGGTATAGCTGCCCGCAATTAAGACATAGATCATGCTGTGATCGAGCTTTTTCAGCATCCGCAGCACCGATTCGCCGCTGACCGAAAAATGATAATAACTGCTCGCCGCATACAAGGCGATGAGGGACAGGCAAAACAAGGTGACGGACAGCAGGGTCACACCGTTCGCCCCGACCCAGAGCATCCGCAGCAGCATGATACCCAAGCCGACCCCAGAGAGTACAGCGCCGATAAAGTGCGAATAGCTGGAAAAAGGCTCCCGCGCTTTGAGGAAAAGATGTGGCATAGAAAACACCTCCATATGGTTTTGAAAACTATGTTGTAT
>JAUMSA010000136.1 GCA_031293105.1 Butyricicoccus sp.
CTCTTTGCATACTTTTCGTTATTATTTTCCACAACCACGTTTCGCTTCTAAAAAGTTGCTTTCCCAATGTTATTTGCAAGAAAAACGCATCATATACGTATCGATTTGCCCACTTACCATTATTTTCACAGTTTTATAGGATATTTTCCTAAAAATTTTTATACACATTTACTAAATGATTTTTTACAAGTTTCCTACTTTCTTTACGCTTTTTTTATTCCATTTCCATAGAAAAGACCGGTTTCAACGAATCAGAGAAGGTCAAAACCGGTCATTATGTTATATCTTATACATAGGAAGAGGCAAGCTGTATCGCCTTATAAGCCCAGTAGGTCGCTGGAACATCGCTATAATAGATGGCCGCGCCTCCCGATGTACGGCCCAGCATGCGGGTCACGAGCGAAGCGGCTTCGCTGCGCGCCAGTCCGCTGTACGGCCGAAACGAGCCATCGTTATAACCGCTGACCCAGCCGCGGGAAGCAGTATATCGAACCGCACTATTGTTTGTATCTGTAAAGCTCGGGCTGCTGCTGGATACGCTGGGCGAACCCATCAAGCGATAGATAATTTCTACGAAATCCCCTCGTGTAATCGCTTGATCCGGATAAAAATAGGTGGTACTATCCAAAATTCCAGCAGCTTCAAAGGTATTCACGGCCTGTACATACCAACTTCCGCTCACAACATCCCGATACGTGCTACCTGTTACCGAAACGCTCGAACTGATATCACACAAGCGATAAAGCATCACCACCGCTTCTGCGCGTGTCATATTGTTCTCTGGACGAAAAGTGCCATCGGTATAACCGCTCATAAACGCGCTGCGAGAAGATGTATTGAGCCGTACTTCATTGGTCGGCTGTACTGGGTCGCGGGAATAGTACGCGCGGCCGGATACGGTTACATTTTCCTCCAAATCGGTCAAGTAAAGCGTCACGACACCCGTCGAACTGCGGCGCACCTGATAGGTGGTGCCACCGACCTTGATAGATGTTTTATCCGCGCCAACGGTTCGGCTGTTGTCTCCGATCTTGACCGTAATCTCATCGATTTGGTAATTGGTGTTTGGGGTAAAATAGAACATGACATCGTCGCCGGCATCAATCCGGTTGGACGACACGCTCTTTGTAATCTTCATATTACTCGAGCTTTGGATGGTCAGAGTCGGCCGCGATACCGTTCCGGTACTGGTCGAGGTCGCAGAAACCTTAACCGGTTCGGTGATGCGATCAACATATAAGATGTATTCGCCGTCCCCGGCATCTTCGATTTCATAGTTTCGCCGTCCGACACGGATTTCACCATCGGCCGGGTCAACAGTCGCTTCTTCATCTCCCACTTTCAGTGTAATGCGACGCACCGAATAGCGGTCCGATGTCGTGCTGATGTAAAATTCCGCATCGTCGCCACGCGGTATGGTATCATCGCAGTCGGTATCGATGTTGATATGGCTTCCTTCATCGATCACAATCGGGATATTGTCTTCATCGTATCCGGAGGTGAAGGTCAGCGTCGTATCATAATAGATGCTCGGCAGCGTAAACGATAATTCATCCTCATCTTCCGTGACAAGCGCCCGGTCATTTCCCATCACCAAATAGGTTTGCCCGGTCGCCCAGCTGGCATAGTTCTTCCCGTACTGCACGGTCAAATCGCCGAATGTATACCCCGCGCGGGTCGAAACACGAATGGAAAGCGTATTCCCTTCGGTCACCGTAGTGGAACTGCTGCTGGGTCGCTCCAATTTCAGGCCATCGTCTACATTGATTTTAACCTGATAAGTCTCCGGAATTTCTTCTACCAACGATTGTACACTTAAATCGCTATGGATAGCCTGTGTGGTAATTGTGGTCTCGCCCGTCGCATTCCAGGTAACGGTCCATTCCTTCCAGGTTGCACTGCCGGTAACCGTGGTCTGCTCGGTACCATTGCTCAAAACCAGCTGTTTAAGCTGATAGCCTTTTTCCGGGGTGATCGTCAGCTTCACATCATCGCCATCGTAATAGGTATTGTTTGAATTTGTACCCGTTACAGTTGCATGAGAAGCATCCGGAATCGACGCGGTAAAGTCATCTCGCGTTTCTGTTTTAAATGCAACGGTAACATCAAATGCAACGGTGCCGGTGCCATCTAAACTTGCGTTATCGGAACTTTCACTTTTAGGCGCCGTAATTGTCAATTTGCAGCCGCCGTTATCTTTCGGCCAATTGTCCACTTTGGCCTCTACGCCCAAAGTGTTACCCGTCGTATTGTCTTTATTCAACGTAATGGTTTGTGTGGTAGGTTCGCTAACTACTGTCTTTGTTATCTGCAAATTGATCTCACTGAGCCGGTAATCCTTCTGTTCTATGGCAATATCAAAGCCTTTTGCCTCACCCGCATTCAGTGTCGCACCTTGAGGCGCTTTGACATGGGAGGCTTGGTCAAATCTAACAGTGGTTGTTGCCACAATCGGAGAGGTTTCCTCTTCCTCCCCTTCGTCCCCTGCCGCCGCTGTCCATATGGTTGCAGGCAAAACCATCAAAACGGATAAAGCGGCTGCAAGCATCCGTTTCCATTTGTAT
>JAUMSA010000194.1 GCA_031293105.1 Butyricicoccus sp.
GCTGGACACCCCAGCCACCGAAGTCCTGCTGGATCTGCTCCCCCTGACCCTGGATATGCAGGAACTCAACGGCAACGAAAAATACGCGACCCTGCCCCAGGCCCTGCCGACCGATGCCACACAGCCCGGCCAGATCCATACCGGCGATTTGATGCTGTATGGCTCGGATTGTCTGGTTCTGTTTTATGAGGACTTCCCCACCTCGTATTCCTACACCCCGCTGGGCAAGATTGACGACCCGCAGGGGCTGGCCCAGGCGCTGGGCACCGGCAATGTCGAAGTACACCTGGAAATTGCAGAAACCGCTTGACTTGGAGCGCGCTCCAAGTGGTACGGTATACTTGTTACCAAATGAGGAGGCTTGCTTTATGGAACTTTCCGACCGTGCGCGGGCGGTTTTGACCGCCCTGCCCGCTTGGACTGAATTGGAACACACCGACCCCGAATATATGCAGCGGTTTGCTGCCTTTGCGCTCGATGAAGTCCCCGCGCAGAGGGCTCTTTCCGCCCATACCCGATACCTCGCCATTTTGTCCGCCCTGCTCGGCTGCCAGGGCGTGGATGCCTTTGCGATGCTGCTGCCCGCCGCGCTCGCCGAAGGCGTGACCGAGATCGAAGTCAAGGAGATCGTCTATCAGGCGACCGCTTACATCGGCTTTGGCCGGGCGCTGCCCTTCCTGCAGGAAACCAACCGCCTGTTCGCCGCAAACGGCACGGCTCTGCCGCTCGCCCCCCAGGCAACGACCGACGCCTCCACCCGCCTGACCGCAGGCGAACAGGCACAGGTGGATATCTTCGGTGACGGCATGCGCGGCTTTTCCCAGTCCGGCCCGGAGAACATCCGGCACATCAACCGCTGGCTCTCAGCCAACTGCTTTGGCGATTATTATACCCGCCACGGCCTGGACTACGCCCAGCGCGAAATGGTCACCTTCTGCCTGCTCGCGGCGCAGGGCGGCTGTGAACCGCAGCTGACCAGCCATGCGACTGCCAATCTGCGGCTGGGGAACGACGCCGATTTTCTCATCCAAGTCGTATCCCAGTGCCTGCCCTACATCGGCTATCCCCGCAGCCTGAATGCGCTTTCCTGCATCCGCAAAGCAGCTGAAAGCGACCAGTAACGCCCCATTTCTCCAGAAAGGATGTTTTTTATGTCGGATATCGTCGAAATTTTTGAGCGCGGCCCGGAAAATACCGCCTATGCGGCCTATTTCACCGGCCAAAGCTATCTCAACATGCTGTCCACCCAAGGTGTTGTCATCGGTAACGTCACCTTTGAACCCGGCTGCCGCAACCACTGGCACATCCATCATGCCACCCAGGGCGGCGGACAGATTCTCCTGTGCACCGCCGGCCGCGGCTGGTACCAGGAGGAAGGCAAACCGGCGCGTGCGCTGCATGCCGGCGATGTGGTGAACATCCCGGCCGGCGTCAAGCATTGGCATGGCGCGGCCAAGGACAGCCTGTTTGTGCATCTGGCCATCGAAGTACCGGGCGAAAACACCCAAAACGAATGGTGTGAGCCGGTGACCGACGAACTGTACAACCAACTTCCGTAAGCTGCCGCAAGAGGAGGAACCCTTCATGATTTATCGAGAATTTCAGGATTTGAAACTGTCTGCCCTGGGTCTTGGCGCCATGCGTCTGCCCACCGTGGGCGGCGACGATGCCGTCGTTGACCAAGCCGCGACCACCGAAATGGTCGCGTATGCGATGGAGCATGGCATCAACTATTACGATACCGCTTGGGGCTATCACGGTGGCAACTCGGAGTCGGCCTTGGGGCAGGCGCTGCACGCCTACCCGCGCGACCGGTTCTATCTGGCGACCAAGTTCCCGGGCTATGACCTGTCCAACATGATCCGGGTGCAGGAGATCTTTGAAGAGCAGCTGAAGCGGTGCCAGGTGGACTATTTTGATTTTTACCTGTTCCACAACGTGTGTGAGATGAACATTGACGCCTATCTCGACCCGGCGTACGGTATTTACGATTACTTAATGGAGCAGAAGAAGCAGGGCCGCATCCGCCATCTGGGCTTTTCCTGCCATGGCGGGATGCCGGTGCTGACCCGTTTCTTGGAAGCCTATGGCGACGCGATGGAGTTCTGCCAGCTTCAGATCAACTACATCGACTGGGAGTTCCAGGACGCCCGCGCCAAGGTTGAGCTGCTGCAGAAATACAACATCCCGGTCTGGGTCATGGAGCCGCTGCGCGGTGGTCGTCTGGCCAAACTGTCGGAGCAGGAGGCTGCGCCGCTGCGCGCGCTGCGTCCAGAGGAATCCATCCCGGCTTGGGCGTTCCGTTTCCTGCAAAGCATCCCCAGCGTGACTATGATTTTGTCCGGTATGTCCAACCTGGATCAACTCCGGGACAATCTGGCCACCTTTGAAACCGCCAAGCCCTTGCAGCCGCAGGAGATGGACACCCTGCTGGCGCTGGCGCGCGATATGGTGCAGAAAACCGCCCTGCCCTGCACGGCTTGCCATTACTGCGTGTCCCACTGTCCGCAGGGGCTGGACATCCCCGGTCTGCTCGCGCTTTATAACGAGCACTGCTTTACCGGCGGCGGGTTCATCGCTCCCATGGCGCTTGCCGCCGTCCCGGCGGACAAACAGCCGTCTGCCTGCATTGGCTGCCGCAGCTGCGAAGCCGTCTGCCCACAGCAGCTCAAAATCGCCGATGCCATGGCCGATTTTTCCGCGAAACTAACTTCGTAAAAACAAAACCGGCGTGGAATGTATTCCACGCCGGTTTTTCTTTATGCAGAGAATCCAAAGGCCTTGGCAACCGCCGGACACACGCATCGTCCCTCATAGGTATTGAGTCCCGATGCGAGCACCGGATCGTCCTGACAGGCTTTTTCGACGCCCTGGTTTGCGATCTTCAGCCCATATCGCAAGGTCGTGCTGGTCAGTGCTAAGGTTGCCGTGCGCGGCACCGCTCCCGGCATGTTGGCCACACAATAATGCACGACTCCATCGACTTCAAACACGGGGTCGGTATGGGTTGTCGGATGGCTGGTTTCAAAACAGCCGCCTTGGTCAATGGCCACATCCACCAATACGGCGCCTTTCTTGACGTAGGCGAGATGCTCCCGCCGCACGAGCTGCGGCGTCACGGCACCCGGCACTAACACAGCGCCAATCACCAGATCAGCCTGCTGCAACGCATCGATAAGATTGCCTTCGATGCTATACAGAGTCGTGATCTTGCCGCCATAAATATCGTCTAAATACTCCAAACGCGCAGCATTGAGGTCCAAAATCGTCACGTCTGCACCCATTCCGTAGGCAATGCGGCAGGCGTTGGCTCCTACCGTGCCGCCGCCCAAAATCAGCACCTTGGCACGCGGTACCCCCGGCACACCGCCGAGCAGAACGCCTTGGCCGCCCATGGGCTTGAGCAGGCATTTGGCGCCTTCCTGTACACTCAGCCGCCCCGCGATCTCGCTCATGGGTTTCAGGCAAGGCAGTCTTCCATCCGGAAGCTGCATCGTTTCGTAGGCTACGGCCTGAATCTTCTTTTGCAGAAGCATATCGGTCAGCGGCCGGTCGGCAGCCAGATGCAGATAGGTGTATAAAATCTGTCCTTCATGAAAAAGGTCATATTCCGACGGAATGGGTTCTTTGACTTTTACGATCATTTCACTTTGGTCAAAAACCTGTTTGGCCGTGTCCAATAGCGTAGCGCCCGCCTGTTCATAGGCCGCATCGGAAAATCCAGCGCCTTCCCCAGCGCCCCGTTCCAAAGCGACCGTATGTCCGGCCTGTACATAAGCCTGTACACAGGATGGCGTCAGGCCGACGCGGTATTCTTGATCTTTGATTTCTTTGACACAGCCGATCTTCATTTTTTCTGACCTCCTTCTTCATACATGCCCTGCAAAATATCTTCCGCAGCGGCCAATGCCTGATCGATATCTTCTTCGCTGTGGGAATAGGAGACGACGATGCGTTTGAACGGGTCCGGATGGATGAGGAAGCCCCGCTCGGTCATCTGCGTGCGGAACCGGGTGGAGGCTTCGCAGTCGACATCGGCAAAGGTTTCGTCATAGTTGTGGTACGGTCCTGGGCCGAAATACAGCCCAATCAGCGAACCTTGATTGACGACGCTGATCGGTAGTCGCATTTGATGCGCAATCGCACGCAGACCATCAGCAAAGCGGTCACCTACGGCGTTCAAATGCTCATAGAATCCCGGACTTTCTAATTTTTCGATGGTAGCCACCCCAGCGGCTGCCATGATGGGATTGCCATAATAGGTGGCCTGATAGGATAC
>JAUMSA010000195.1 GCA_031293105.1 Butyricicoccus sp.
TTCATGAGCTGACCAAAGAAGCCATTTCTGCCATCGAAACCAATTTTGAGGATACCGGCTTTTTGGCAGCCCTTGCACAATCGCTTGCTGACCGTCGGAATTAAAAAATTCCCAAACCACCTGCATGATTATACAGAAATTTACGCATATCTACTTGAAAGTGTTTGATGGTATCTGTTATAATACAGATTGTTGATTTGTAGATATTCTTTTTGCGGGTGACGCAGTATTCTAGTCAGTGCATACGATCCCGAAAGCGGGCCTAAAAATCCGTTAAAGGGCACATCGATGAAGTCCCTGGTGCTTGCTTCTTACGCCCAGTCTGGGGTGGGTGCTGGGGGTTAAGGCTTTAGGGCGCGTTTCAATGGCATGAAATACCGACCCTATCGCCGTGGAGACCCGTAACTGTCGGGCACCTATAGCACCCTTTATGGGGTTGATGGATGTCCAACGGTACGGGGTGAAACCTGTATTGCGGTGTGGCGGCGAACGATGCAATACCCCTGTTAATTGCAGTTTGGCTGCATCGGAAAGACCAAAATGCTGTGTGCAGAGTAGCCTGCCTTGCGTGGTTATGGTGGATGGAGTACCTGCTTTGCGGTGCACGGCCATGCGCCATAAAGAATCGATCTTGAAACCATGGCTGCAAAAGAGGCTAAGGATCGTGTTGGCTGTAGTGGAAATCACCTAGACTGTCCACCGGGCAGGCGAGGGATTGCAGTACGGACTAAGTGGCAATTCGGTCCCGGATATGGTGACATACCGGCTCAGCTTTTAAAGGGAAACCGCCAGAGCGGCGACGCATGGTAAGCTGCGGGGAAATCCAACCGAACCTCAAGCCGTAAGATTTACCTCGTCTGTCGTCACCCATTATTGGAAATCAAGACTGGCTCGAAACCACGGTTTCGAGCCTTGTTTACATATTTTGTAGCTAGGAGTATCGTGTAAATTGGACGCAAAAGATAAAAGCCGTAAAAAAAGCAGTAAACCGACTTCGGGTGTGCTGCGTCAGGTCAACTGGAAATGGGTGGGCACCATCACCATCTTAAGCTGCCTGATTTCTGCATCGATGTCCTATATTTCGTCCGAAGCGCTCAATAATGTCGGAAATATCGTAGCATTTATCATTCTGCTGCTTTTCATTGCAATTGGCATCCTGTTTGATGTCATTGGCATGGCAGCCGCGTCGGCGACCGAAAAAGAATTTCACTCCATGGCGGCCAAAAAGGTGGCAGGCGCAAAGGAGGCAGTTTGGCTCTCGCGCAATGCAAATAAAGTATCCAGCATCTGCAACGATGTGGTCGGGGATATTTCCGGCATCATATCCGGCGCAACCGGCGCTATTATTGTTGCACATTTAACTGCTGGGATGGACCCCATTCCGGTCACTGTGATCTCCTTGACAATCACAGGACTGATTGCCGCCTTGACTATTGGTGGCAAGGCAGTCGGGAAAGGCTTCGGCATTGGATACAGCATCCAAATTGTCTTTGCAGTGGGACGTATCCTGTCCTTTTTGCCCATCCGTTTGGATAAGAAATGATCATCTGGTTTTCAAAATACAAAAAAGCCGGATAAGGAGAAGATATGAAGCAATATGGTGTTTTAGACCGCATACAGTCGATTGCAGATTTGCGGAATCTATCCTATGAAAATTTAAATGAGCTATGTGCTTCTTTGCGTGAGTTTATTGTAGATCATGTTTCCCAGACCGGTGGGCACCTGGCATCCAACTTGGGCATTGTCGAATTGGCGGTAGCATTGGAGCGGGAATTTGATTCGCGCAAAGACCGTATTGTGTATGATGTGGGTCATCAATGTTATGTGCATAAGATTTTAACCGGACGTAAAGATGATTTTGCACATTTGCGGCAGTATGGAGGAATTTCCGGTTTTTTGCGACCGCAAGAGAGCGAAACCGATGCCTGTATCAGTGGTCACGCCTCCAATTCCGTTTCGGTCGCACTGGGGATGGCGCATGCGCGTACTATCCGTGGTCAGAAATATCATGTTGTTGCAGTCATTGGCGATGGAGCGCTGACCGGTGGTATGGCCTATGAAGCGCTCAATAGTGCAGGCGGCAGTGGGGAACCGTTGATCGTTGTGCTGAACGACAACAATATGTCGATTGACAAAAATGTGGGGGCTCTGAGCCGTCATTTGGCAAAATTACGCATCAGCCCGCGGTATATGCGCACGAAAACTTGCGTAAAGCAAGCGTTTGGAGTGCTGCCGGGAGGCAAAGCACTGACTCGTACGATTTCGCGTGTCAATAGTGCTGTAAAATCGGTCATGCTGCCCAGTTCTTTGTTTGAAGATAT
The DNA here is from genome assembly GCA_031293105.1 of Butyricicoccus sp. GTDB lineage: Bacteria > Bacillota > Clostridia > Oscillospirales > Butyricicoccaceae > Butyricicoccus_B. The sequence continues at coordinate 2,322 of JAUMSA010000195.1, forward strand.
GGGTTTTGCCTATCTGGGACCTGTGGACGGGCACGATATGAAGGCGGTTTGTGAATTGCTTCAGCTGGCCAAATCCATGAAAATGCCGGTACTGATTCATGTGATGACCAAAAAGGGGAAAGGGTGCCAATACGCAGAGGAACACCCGGACGCATTTCATGGCGTGTCGCAATTTGATCCACGTACCGGACAAGCTGCCAAGAAAAGTTCGCCTTCTTTTTCCTCGGTTTTCGGAGAGACGCTTTGCGATTTAGCGCGTAAAGATGGCCGTATCTGCGCGGTTACGGCTGCCATGCCGACAGGCACAGGCCTATCACGGTTTGCCGAACAATTCCCGAATCGCTTTTTTGACGTTGGAATTGCCGAGGAACATGCGGTTGCAATGACGGCTGGTATGGCGAAACAAGGACTAAAACCTGTGTGCGCCATCTATTCTACTTTTTTACAGCGTGGATACGATCAGCTCATTCATGATATTGCCATTGACGGCACAATTCATGCGGTATTTGCGGTCGATCGTGCTGGCATTGTTGGAGCCGATGGAGCGACACACAATGGTGTGTTTGATATCGCTTATCTGCAATCGATTCCTGGATTTCGCATTCTATGTCCGTCGAATTTCGCAGAACTGCGTACCATGATGACGCAGGCGATTTATCACAGTAACTCTGCGGTGGCGATTCGATATCCCCGCGGTGGACAAGGACGCTTTGATGCCGATACAGCTGAGCAATGGGCGGCCTGTGTACACGGACAGAACAATCTCTGCCAAGCCGCGATTATCACCTATGGTATTTTAATCAATGAAGCCTTTCGGGCGGCAGAACTTCTCGAGACGCAAGGGATTTTTGTTCAAATATGGAAAATCAATGAGATTTCACAAGAGCATCGACTACTTTCCGCTCAAATGATCGAGCAGCTCTGTGATAAGATTTTAGT
>JAUMSA010000214.1 GCA_031293105.1 Butyricicoccus sp.
AATATTGCTGTCGTCGAGCAAGTAATCGCTCTCCCAGACCGCCTGATAAATCTGTTCTTTGGTAAACACCTCTCCCCGGTTGCGCGCCAGAAAATATAAAATGTCAAACTCTTTGGGCGTCAATGAAATTTCTGTTCCATCTCGACTCACTCTACGCAGTCTCAGGTCAATGGAAAGTGTGCCGCAGCAGATTGTATCTCCCGCCGCAACCAAAGGCTGCTCCGCACCCAACTCCAACATAAGGGAACCGACCGTGCCATCCATCAGATCTTCCAGCGCTTCCCGCAATTCCTGCGCCGCCGGGGTATGAGGGGCCGCAGTCCGAAGTTGGTCCGAAAGCCACCTTGTCAAAGAGGAATCCAGGGAAATAAAATCCACATTTTTTTTCATGGAAGATTCCTCCTCTCTCAAAGCAGCTCATGGTACCGCCGGACATACCATTGTTTGGCTAGGGTGACCCATAGCAGATACAACAAAACAACAATGGCCAGATAGACGAAATAACTCGGCGGCAACGCCGTCAATCCAATCAGTTTTCCTAACGAGGTAAAGGTCAGGCTGGTGAAGAGCAATGTACCCAGCAAGGTAACCAACATGACCGGGCGGGACGGTTTGCTTTGCAGCAGCGGCAAGTTTTGTGTACGCAGAAGATGTAGGATTAGGATCTGTGTCCACATAGACTCCAAAAACCACCCGGTTTGGAACAGTACAATAAAGCGCGCCTGCTCTGAGCTGGTCAGAGAGGCAAAATTCCCTCCGCAGAGCGCGGGGCAAAGGAAAAAGAAGAGAAAAACAAAGGTCAGAATATCAAAGAAGGAGCTGATCGGCCCGAAAAACCGCATAAAACGGCCCAACGTCCTGCCCGACCATTCCAACGGTCTGGCACAGACTACCTCATCCACAGGATCCCACGGAAGGGCGAGGCACAAAAGATCATACAACAGATTCAACAGTAAAATCTGTAAGGCGGTCATGGGAAAGAACGGCAAAAACACACTGGCGATTACGATGGAGAAGATATTGCCGAAATTGGAGGACGCCGTGATTTTAATATACTTTAACACATTGGCAAAGGCTTTCCGCCCTTCCTTGATGCCCTCTTCCAACACATTCAGATCTTTTTTCAGCAATACAACATCCGCACCTTCTCTGACAGCTTCTGCCGCCGTGTCTACGGATATGCCCACGTCTGACTCTACAATCGCAGGCAGATCGTTCATGCCATCCCCCAAAAAACCTACTGTATGTCCGTTCTCCTGAAGTATCTGCACGATCTGAACCTTTTGTCGGGGCGACAATTCTGAAAACAGTGTCGTATGCTCTATCCTTACCGGAAGTTCATCATCCGTTAATTTTTCCAGTTCTCTGCCCGTCAACGACTGTGTGGTATCAATTCCCAACCGCCGGCAGATAGAAACCGCCACATCCTGGTTATCGCCTGTCAATACCCGCACCCCAACATGCAGCTGATACAATTGTTCAATGGCAGCAGCGGCACTTTGTTTGGGGGCATCAAAAAAAGCCAGGTATCCCAATAGGATGAATCCCTGCTCGTCTTTCTGCGATACATACCCCTGTTCTGTCGATTTGTACGCCACAGCCAGAACCTTCATACCATCTTCCAGCATCTCGTCCACCACGGCGTGGATGCTGGCCCTGTCATCCATGCCGATGCTGCAGCGCTTCCCTTTATATTCAATATAGCTACACCTTTGGTATACTTCCTCGAGGCTGCCTTTGATGATAAGCAGATTGTTCTCATTGTACCGAACGAGGACGCTGGCCACCCTTCGCTCGTGATCAAAGGGAAGTTCATCCAACTTTGGGTGCTGTTTTTCCAGCGCCCGGTAATGCATACTGTGTCCCGGCATTTCCCGGTATTTCAAAATAGCATCGTCCAGATGATTTTGTACACTGGTATGATAGAGACTGTTCAGATAGGCCAGATCCAAGACCCTTTGGCTCTCGTTGCCCAAAATGTCCATGTAATATTCCAACGAGATTTTGTCTCCGGTCAGCGTACCTGTTTTATCCACACACAGAATATCCATGCTGCCAAATCCCTGCATGGCATTGATATTTTTGACGATGGTCTGCTTTTCCCCCATAGCTGCCCCGCCTTTAGCTAGGCAGGCATTGATTACCATGGGGAGCATTTCCGGCGTCAGCCCGACCGCTACGGAAAGCGCAAACAAGAACGCGGAAATCCAATCACCTTTTGTGAGTCCGCAGGCAATAAATACAACCGGAATCAAAACAGCCATAAAGCGAATGAGTACCCATGCGATCGAGTTGGCACCTTGGTCAAACCCATTTTTGAGCCGGGATTCTGGCATGGCAAAGCCGCCATAGACCGTGTCCTTGCCAACGGCAAGCACAATTCCTTCCCCGATGCCGCCGGTGACCGACGATCCCATAAACGCGAGGTTGTTATATTCTAAATAAGATCGCGCCTGCCCAAAAGAAAGCGGGCCAGCATTCTTTTCTACAATGGTGCTCTCCCCTGTCAGAATGGATTGGGAGATAAACAAATCTTTTGCCACCGTCAATCGAATATCCGCCGGAACACGGTCTCCGGCCGCAAGATACACCCGGTCGCCTACCACAATCTCCTCTGAGGAAACCCTCATCCATGTTCCACTTCTGCGCACCAGCACCGAGGAGGAAACCATTTCTGTCAGGTTATCTGCAATGCGTTTTGCCCGGAGTTCCTGAACGAAACGAACCACGCCGCTGATCAGAAGCATACATAGAATCGTAGCCGGTGTGGTAATATTGCGGCTGAAAGTAGACGCCAATGCCACATCCGTTGTAAATGACAAAATTGCCAATACAAATAAGATTACGGTAAACGGATTGATAAACGCCCTTCTCAAGCGATAGAAAACGGTATCGGATGCGCGGCCAGATATCCGGTTTTCGCCGTACCGGGCACGGCTTTCCTCAACCTGCGCTTCGGTATATCCTTGCGCTGAAATACAAAAATCCCGGTACAGCGTATCCGCATCTGTATAGGTATAATCCAGTATACGCCGATGAATGGTGTGGTCGCGTTTCATTCCTCTCACCTCCCTGTGGCTCCTTTATCATACCATAGAACGGATTAGGTCACGCACATCAAAATCTTGCTTTTTTCTTGTTTCGATCGAGACTAGACGACAAGCACTCCCGCATTTTCATCTGTATGCTCTACGTGTTCTTTCGTGTGATATAGCTCACAGATTTCTCTTGCATTCCCCTTTCGATAGCCAAAATATACGTCTATAAAAAACTCGTCCACACACAGGTTTTCCTTACCCATTATAGCAGAAATCTTGCGTCTCAACGATATTTCTTGACTGCACCGACCACCAACCGCCACACTCGAACGGCTTTGCAAATTTAAGGTTTCAGCGGCCCATAGAAATAGGAGGCCGTCGCGCCGCCATCGATGAGAAAGTCCGCACCGGTGATAAAAGCACCTTTATGGCTCATCAGCAGCTCTGCCACATTGGCTACTTCGTCTGCTGTGCCGGGACGCCCGGCGGGACATTTTGCGAACATAT
>JAUMSA010000235.1 GCA_031293105.1 Butyricicoccus sp.
CCAAAAGTGTATGTGATCCTTCCAACGGCCCGATGGTTCGCCAGCGTGCCCGGCGGGAAGCTCGCCAGAAGGCAGCGGCCATACGAACCGATGCGGTGCAGCAGCTTCGTACCCTTTTGCAGGAATCAGGAGCTTACCCTACCGTTCAACAGGCCGTTTTGGCTCAACTGAATCGGTTGGAACAGTCCGAAATCCTTGCGGCCGAAGGAGGTGTGGCACCCGATGGACAACAAAGCATGCACTCGAAACACAACCATCAAGGTACAGCTTGACCCGACTCCGGTACAGGCCGCGTTTTTTGAAAAAACTTTCGCGTGCTGCCGTTACCTCTGGAATCAAATGCTCAGCGATCAAATGCGGTGCTACAACGAAACCAATACGCACTGTATTCCGACGCCGACCAAATATAAGGCCAGTGCACCCTTTCTAAAAGAGGCCGATAGCAGTGCCTTGGTTGCCGTGCATCAAAACCTGCGCATAGCGTTTCAGAGATTTTTCAAAAACCCCTCGTGTAACCATCATCCGGTCTTTAAAAGCAAAAAGAGATGCAAAAACAGCTATACCACGTACTGTCAAACGTATCGTTCGGGAAACGGTGCAAGCATGTATTTGACAGACCATGGCATCCGGCTTCCCAAAGTCGGCATCGTCAAAGCCCGATTGCATCGCAAACCGCTGCACTGGTGGACACTGAAGACCGCAACCGTGAGCAAGACGCCGTCCGGCAAGTATCATTGTTCGCTGGTATTTGCCTATACCGAGCGACCGCCCCAAGCGGTACAACCAACCCAGGAAACCACCTTGGGACTGAATTTCTCCCTGTCCCATTTTTATATCGACAGCAATGGCCACGCCGCCAACCCGCCGCACTGGCTGGCACAGTCGCAGGATAAACTGCGGCGGATGCAGCAGCGGCTTGCACGGATGCAGTGCGGCTCCAAAAATTACGAGCAGCAACTGCGCAAAATCGAGCGCCTGTACGAGCACATTGCCAATCAGAGAAAGGACTTCATCCACAAAGAGAGCAGGCGGATAGCCAACGCCTGGGACGCTGTGTGCGTGAAGGACACCAATCTGATGGAAATGTCGCAAGTCATCCGGCTCGGGAATGTGCTGGACGCGGGCTATGGACGCTTCCGCCTTTGTTTGCAATACAAACTGGAGCGTCTGGGCAAGCCGTACATCGTGGTAGACAAGTATTTCCCTTCCGCGAAAACCTGTCACCACTGCGGCAGTGTATACGATGCGCTTGCGCCGCTCACCAAACGCTGGGTTTGCCCGGTGTGCGGCGCCGTGCTCAACCGCGCGAAAAATGCAGCCCAAAACCTGCGCGACCAGGGCCTTGCACAATATCAAGATGCACAGAGACAGCGCGTTTCCGCCTGACTCTTGCCATATATGACCGGTCGGGACACCGGCGTACGCCCATAACACAAAGCGTGGAGGCGCTGATCGGATCGAAAGAAGGTTTTCTTTCGACGCGATTCGCGTTTCCGCTCAGATGTGAAGTGGGAAGAAAAGACGGCAACCCCCTGCATCGTCAGGGGCGAGCCCGAAGCCCGGCTTGCCGGGTAGTCCCCGAGAATCCAACATTACATTTGTTTTCACCCGACCGACGGGCCGGTTGAAATAGAGTTCATGCGTCTGATGGCTTCGGGCAGTTCGGCCGAATGTCCGACATCCAGCGACGCTCCACGACCTGTGCTGGGGTAAATTGGATGGCCCCGTCACATTAATCAGATTTAGGAGGAACCTAATTATGCGTATTCAACACAACATTATGGCGATGAACGCCTATCGCAACTACACCAACAATACTTCGGCTCTGTCCAAGAACCTGGAGAAGCTGTCTTCCGGTTACAAGATCAACCGCGCGGGCGACGACGCAGCGGGCCTTGCGATTTCCGAAAAGATGCGCGCCCAGATCACCGGCCTGGACAAGGCGCAGGACAACGCGAAGGACGGCATTTCGCTCGTGCAGACCGCTGAAGGCGCACTGACCGAAGTCCATGACATGCTCAACCGTATGGTAGAGCTGGCTACCCAGTCTGCAAACGGCACCTACGACAACGAGACCGACCGCGCTAACCTGCAGAAGGAAGTTGCCCAGCTGCAGAGTGAAATCGACCGCATTGCTGATTCCGCAAACTTTAACGGTATCAAGCTACTGGACGGCTCGCTGAGCGATGGCGGCATGGTGGGCGGCACTGCTGGTGCTGCCGGTGCAGTGTCGCTGGAGACTGAGCTGAACGGTGCGGAACTGGCGATTAAGGACGTAGCCGCCACCAAGGGCAGCTATGCAAGCAGCGCCTTTACTGATAGCCAGATTGGCAATGGCGAGACCATGGAACTCACCATCAGCCTGAACAATGGCAAGAATATTACCGTTTCCCTGACTGCGCAGGACAACACAGACGGCACTGCTGGTGGCAAGCTGGTTGGCAAGGACGGTACAGTGTATGCCAACTATGCCGCTACCGGGGCTCCAACCAAAGAAGAACTCGGTAAGGCGATGACCGCCGCCTTGAAGGACAGCGCCATTGCTGACGATTTCAAGGTAGTGGATGATGGTGACGGTTCCTTCACCTTGAACAACAAGGTAGCGGGCGCTGATGCTCCGCAGGTGCTGAAGGACTTCAATGTCACCATTAAAAATGCAGATGGAACACTGAAGGCTAGCGGTGAGACCACAAACGCAGTAACTGCTACCAAGGGTGAAGACGCTTATCAGACCATCGACGCCGATCAGTTGACCGAGTATGACGGCACCGATAATACCGTTCTGACCATCAACGGCAAGAAGTTTGCTATTTTGGTACAGCATGGTGACGCTGCCACCGACAAGCTGATGAAGCAGGCCCAGGATAATGGCCTGGAACTCATCATGGTAGCGGATAAGACTGCTGTCAAGGATACCGCTGCGGATGGCAATCTGCATCTGAATGCGTATGATACGACAAATACCACTTCGGGCGCAAATAAAACTGAAGAACAGGCTGCTGCCAAGGCTCAGGGTGATACCATCGCCACCGCTCTGGGCAAGGCTCTGGGCTATAATGTTACCTTTGTGGAAGCATCCGATTCCGATACCGATGGTACCAACGATGTAAAGGCCCTCTTTGCGTTTAAGAAGGATACCACCATTGATCCCGGCTCTCAGACCGGCAAGGGCCTGACCCTGCAGATTGGCGATACTTCGGATGATTACAACCAGCTGACCGTATCCGTTCAGGATATGCACACCAAGGCGCTGGGCATCGATGGCATCGACATCGGTACGCAGGACGGCGCGCAGGCTGCTGTTGACGTAATCAAGCAGGCCATCAACACGGTTTCGTCTGTCCGCGGCGATCTGGGCGCAACCCAGAACCGTCTCGACCACACTATCAACAACCTGTCGGTCATGCAGGAGAACATTCAGGATGCTGAATCCTCCATCCGTGATACCGACGTAGCCGATGAGATGATGGCTTATACCAAGAACAACATCCTCATCCAGTCTGCTCAGGCAATGCTGGCGCAGGCAAACCAGGTTCCGCAGGGCGTTCTGCAGCTCCTGCAATAAGATTTCAGACCATTCTCATAACTACCATCCCCAAAGCGGGGCGGGCATTTTGCCCGCCCCGCTTTTTGTTGCACGCATGTTGAAATCAGAACCCCCTTCGTACTTCGCATGCATCTCCTTCCATGCTGACAAGCGTGCAGGGTTTTCACTTTCTTTTCTGCAAGTCTACCGCAGTACCGTCAGCCTGTCCGGTTCCTCTATCCAAATAGCCGCTGTCGTAACATATGGGATTCAAGACATATTTCGAGCTTTTTTGTCTGTAATCCTGATAGACTCTCGGTGAATATTGGACGTAAATTTACAGGATATTCTCCATATTTCGATGTGTGAAAAATCACAGAAAATGTGAAAATCTATCAATTGGAATGCCCTCTCCCCAAAGGGCGCACAAACATTGCAACACGGTCTAAAAACTGGTATTCTGTCCTCAGAAAGAACAGCCGGCTAACAGAAAACCGAGGAAAGGGTGTGAAACCAAACACGGTATCCAGAATCTTCGAAGGATAAAAAATCTGATGAGAAAAGGGTGAAGCAATACGCTATGATGCAAAAAATTCAAAAGTTTGGCGGCGCGATGTTTACTCCTGTTTTGTTGTTCGCGTTTGCGGGCATCGTGGTCGGCGTGGGCACGCTGTTCACGACCGAAGCGATCATGGGGGATTTAGCAAAGCCGGACCATCTGTTTTATCAGTGCTGGAATGTCATCCTGCAAGGCGGTTGGACGGTATTCAATCAGCTTCCACTGCTGTTTGCGGTGTCTCTGCCCATCGGCATGGCCAAAAAGCAGAACGCACGCTGCTGCATGGAAGCGTTAGTCTTGTACTTAACCTTCCACTACTTCCTGAGCACCATGCTTTCCCAGTGGGGTCCCGCCTTTGGTGTGGATTTTTCGGCCGATGTGGGCGGCACCAGCGGCTTGGCGATGATCGCCAACATCAAGACCCTGGACATGGGCATGATCGGGGCTTTGGCCATCTCGGGCATCGTCATCTGGCTGCATAATAAATTCTATGACACTGAGCTACCCGACTGGCTGGGTTCGTTCAACGGCTCCACGTTTGTATTTATGGTCGGCTTCTTTGTCATGATTCCGGTCGCGCTGCTTTCAGCACTCATCTGGCCCAAAATTCAGCTTGGCATGTTTGCCTTCCAGGGCTTTGTCAAGGGCGCGGGCGCGCTCGGCGTGTGGGTATTCGTTCTGCTCGAGCGCCTGCTCATCCCGTTTGGCCTGCACCATATTCTCTATTCTCCGTTCTATTACGACAACGCCGTTGTCCCCGGCGGCCTGTACGCCTACTGGGCAACCAAGCTGCCTGAATTGGCCGCTTCCACCGCGTCGCTCAAGTCGCTCGTACCCGAAGCTGGCTTTACAGCAACTGGCTTCTCCAAGGTCTTCGGCTGCCCTGGTATCGCGCTGGCCTTCTATGCTACCGCCCGGCCGGAGAAGAAAAAGAAGGTCATGACGCTGCTCATTCCGATTACGCTGACTGCAATCTTCTGCGGCGTAACCGAACCGATCGAATTTACTTTCCTGTTCATTGCGCCGCCGCTGTTCGTTGTGCACTGTATTCTTGCCGCAACGCTTTCAACGGTCATGTATCTGGCCGGTATCGTCGGCATCCACTCGGGCGGTGCGATTGAAATGGCTTCGCTCAACTGGATTCCCCTCATGGCCAACCACTGGCAGCAGTATCTGCTGATGCTGGTCATCGGCCTGGTATTTACCGCAATCTGGTTTGTCGTATTCCGCTTCCTGATCGTGAAATTCGACTTTAAAACCCCGGGCCGTGAGGTGGACACTGAGGATATCAAGTTCTATTCCAAGCAGGAATACCGCGACAAGCAAGCGGCCGAAAAAACCGGAAAAGACGCACCGGCAGCCAAGGATTCCCTGGCCGAACGCATTATTGACGGTCTAGGCGGCGCAGACAACATTGTCGACCTGACCAACTGTGCAACCCGCCTGCGCGTCAACGTCAAAGACATCAACCTCGTCAAACCCGACACCTATTTCAAATCCATCGGCACGCACGGCGCCATGGTCAAGGGCAAATCGGTACAGGTCATCATCGGCCTGTCGGTGGCCAAGGTTCGTGCGCAGGTGGAGGAACAGCTTGGCATGACCATCACCGAATAACAGAAAGGATGACCGTTATGGAAAAAATCCGGCACGCATCACCGGCGGACAAACTGGACCGCTGGTTTGGGATTCTAAAAATCGTACTCTTCTGCATGCCCTTTGTCTATCTGGCCTATCTGCGCCTGGGCACCGGCGGCGCATCGCTGACCGAAGAAGGCGTTCTTGCCGGAAACCCCACCATGGCGGTCTCCTTTCTGGCGGCCATGCTCCAGCCCTATGTCGGCTGGCTGCTCATCCTCTGCCAGCGCCGTCTGGCTGACGGCCGCACGGCCTATGCGGTACTGAACCTAACCGTGCTGCTCCTTGCCGAACTGATGACCATGAACACGGTCGGCGTCATCGGTCTGGGTCTCATCGTGTGGAAGACCGTCCGCACCTATGGAGTCACACCCGGTGCGGCCTGGCGCGAAGCCGATAAAAAACGTCTGTTTTCCGAAGTGGGCGGCAGCATTTTGGTCGCCCTGCTCGCGGGACTGTGCCTGTTCGCTACCATGCGGCTGGGCGGCATGTCCCTGTAATCCATCAAACCACATTTTTCAATGGGAGGAATTCTTATGTCGAACAAAAAATATGCTGTTACTGTTGCCGGCGGCGGCTCCACCTTCACCCCGGGCATTGCCCTGATGCTGCTCGCCGAGCGCGACCGTTTCCCCATCCGCAAGATCATGTTCTATGACAACGACGCCGAGCGCCAGGAGATCGTGGCCAAGGCCTGCGAGATCTACCTGAAGGAGAATGCGCCGGACATCGAGTTCGGTTACACCACCGACCCGGAAACCGCGTTCACCGACATCGACTTCGTGCTGGCACACATCCGCGTGGGCAAGTACGCCATGCGTGAGAAGGACGAAAAAATCCCGCTCAAGTACGGCGTACTGGGCCAGGAAACCTGCGGCCCTGGCGGCATTGCCTACGGCATGCGTTCGATTGGCGGCGTCATCGAAATCCTGGACTACATGGAAAAGTACAGCCCCAATGCCTGGATGCTCAACTACTCCAACCCGGCAGCCATCGTCGCAGAAGCGACCCGCCGTCTGCGTCCGAACTCCAAGATTCTCAACATCTGCGACATGCCGATCGACCTGGAAGAAAAGATGGCCAACATGGTCGGTCTGGGCAGCCGCAAGGAAATGCAGGTCGGCTACTATGGCCTCAACCACTTCGGCTGGTGGCATAAGATCTACGACAAGGAAGGCAACGACCTGATGCCGGCCATCAAAAAGCACATGGCGGAGAACGGCTTTGCCGATGCGCTGTCCATGACCAACCAGCATGTCGACCAGAGCTGGGTGGAGACCTTCCAGAAGGCACGCGACGTCTACGCCGTCGACCCGACCACCATCCCGAACACCTATCTGAAATACTACCTGTTCCCCGATTATGTCGTCGAGCATTCCGATCCCAACCATACTCGTGCCAACGAGGTCATGGAGGGCCGTGAAAAGCATGTCTTCGGCATCTGCCGCGACATCATCGCCAAGGGCACGGCCAAGGATGGCGGCTTTGAGGCCGACGCGCATGCGACCTACATCGTCGATCTGGCCTGCGCCATCGCGGAAAATACTCAGGAACGCTTCCTGCTGATCGTGCCCAACGAAGGCGCCATCGAGAACTTTGACCGTACGGCCATGGTTGAAATCCCCTGCATCGTTGGCTCGAACGGCTATGAGCGCATCTGCCAGGGCGCCATCCCGCAGTTCCAGAAGGGCCTGATGGAGCAGCAGGTCAGCGTGGAAAAGCTGGCGGTCGAAGCCTGGATCGAAGGCAGCTATCAGAAGCTGTGGCAGGCGCTGACGCTGTCCAAGACCGTGCCGAGTGCCCGGGTGGCCAAGCTCATCCTCGATGACCTGATCGAAGCCAACAAGGATTACTGGCCCGAACTGAAGTAAGATAAATCTCGAACACCTCCCCTTTTTTGCCGCGCCGCAAGGGAACTTTCCCCTGCGGCGCATTCTTTTTTGTGCGGCGCAAGTTCCATTTGCTGGACAAACTGGTCGGCGTTCGATATACTGGAAACAGAAAGGGGGCGGTGCTTGTGAATCTGGATGAACTGTTCAATGCGCATCGGGCCAAGCTGGGGGAAAACGATCTGCATATCTGGAATTACGTGTCTGCGCACCGAAAGGAATGTGCCGAGCTGTCCATCGAAGCGCTGGGGCAGCGGTGTCATGTATCGCGCACGACCGTTTTGCGGTTTGCGCGCAAACTGGGGCTACATGGCTTCAGCGAACTGAAGGTGCTGCTCCGCATGGAGGAAAAACCGGAAACCTCTCCCGATTACATCGAGCAGACCTGTGCGGTCTACGCCAGTATGATTGAGGACATCCGCGCGAAAGATTACACCCCCTTGTTCCATCGTATTGACCAGGCGGAAAATTTGTATGTATTCAGTTCGGGGATGCTCCAGGACGCGGTTGCGCGCGAACTTTGCCGGGCCTTTTTGTCCTGCGGCAAATGGTTTTATACCATCCACGCAGGCACCGAAGCCGAGGTGCTGCTCCACAATGTGACCGAGCGCGATCTGGTCATCATTTTGTCGGTGTCCGGCGAGTCGCCGCATGTGCTGGAACTGGCCCGTTCCCTTAAAGTGCGCAACATTCCCGCAGTATCCATCACCCGCCGCCGGAAAAATACCCTGGCACAGCTTTGTAGTCTGCGTCTGTATGCCAGCACGATTGAAATGGATACCCATACCCTTGGCACCGAATATCAATCGACCACATCGTTTTTTATCCTGGTCGAACTGCTGTTTTTAAAATATATGGCCTATCAGAACCAGGGAGGCAATCATGAGGCTGGAAAACCTGATCGAACAAAACTACCATAAACTCAGCGAAAACGAATTGTACATCTGGGATTATATCCGGCACCATCCGGCCCAGTGCCGGGATATCTCCATCGACCATTTAGCCGAAGCCTGCAACATCTCCCACACGACCATCCTGCGCTTTGCCAAAAAACTGGGGCTCAAAGGATTCAGTGAACTGAAGGTCATCCTCAAATGGCAGGAGCCCGAGGAAGGAGGATTTCAGCAGGATGAAATCGAGCGCACCATGCAGGATTACCAGCAGAACCTGGAATACATCTCTTCGGTCGAACTGACTGACCTGTTTACCCTCATCGACCGCGCGGGCAAGATCTATCTTTATGGCTCGGGCAGTGTGCAGCAGTTAGCCGCGCTGGACCTCAAACAGAAATTCTTCATCGGCAACAAGCTCATGCACGTGATCGAGGGCGAAGAAGAAATGAGCAAACTGGCCGAATGGATTGGGGAAAACGATCTGATTATCCTGATCTCGCTCTCGGGGGACAATGCCTTTGTCAATCAGATGGCTGAGCAGATCAAGGCAAACGGCGGCTTGGTGGTATCTATCTGCCGGATTCAAAGCAATCGACTGATCTATCTGAGCGATATCAACATCCCCTTTTTCACGCACCGCGTGGAAAACGGTATGGGGGTTGAGTATTGGACATCCAATTTACTGTTTCAAATCAACGAATTTCTAGCTTTGCGCTATCTACAATACTGCGACCGCAAACGTCGCATTGGCTCCGCCCACTGAACCGAACAAAGTCTCTGATGATGCTGAAATTTCCAAAGGCCATAGTAAGCTAAAAAGGGGGGATGGCTTATGGAAATCATTTTTTACACCTTCTGTACCTATCTGCCCATCCATCTGGTGGCCTATCTTCCCTTCTTCGACATGCTTCGCTTCGGGAAAGGCTGGATGGCTGCCACCGTGGCCGGCAACATTTTTCTGCATCTGTCAGGCGTCTGTCTGGTGCTCTCGGCCGGACGGCTGGATTTGGTCTATGCCACCAGTTTGGTCATGGTGCCAATTTCGCTTGTCCTGTATTTTGTGAATATCAAACTCGCACCCAGTAAATTGCTCTTTACCTATGTCTTGCTCGTCAATTATCAGATTATTGTCATGGGGATTGCTTCTTATTTAACTGCCACCGTCTTTGATGCTCCGGTTCAAAGTTGGGAAGGCGGACTGATCAGCTTGGCCCTATTCGGTGCCGCCTGGCTACCGATGTACCGCCTCTTTCGTTATGCAGCCCAACAGGTCTACCGCATCCAAGCGCCCCAGCTATGGCGCGTGATCTGGCTGATTCCAGCCATTATGAGCGTGCTTGTAACCATTTTTACCGGTGGCAGTTCGCACGAAGCGGTGGAAAGTTGGCAATTTCTCTGTGCCCGAACCGGCTTATTGCTGTGCGTAGTGGTCGTGTATTGGGTGCTTCTGCGCTCCTTGGAAG
>JAUMSA010000117.1 GCA_031293105.1 Butyricicoccus sp.
GCACTGACTGTTTTGCCGGTCGAAACCATGGGAAACGTGGAATCTGCCGCAAAATAAAACCTTTTCTTTGACGGAAGCGGTTTGACATGCTATACTGATAGTCGTTTGAGGAGACACACTGAAAAACGTGGGGATGAGCCATCCCCACGTTTTATTTTGCAATCCGCTTATCTTGATAGGAGGTTTTCTTTGACTCTGTTTTCTGATTTGAATCTGTCCGAGCCGGTGCTGCGCGCCCTGGCCGACATGGGCTTTTCCGCCCCCACGGATATTCAGGCGCGCGCCATCCCGGTCATTTTGCAGGGCCAGGATGTGATCGGCAAGAGCCACACCGGCACCGGCAAGACGGTCGCCTTCGGCGTTCCGTCGGTGCTGCATACCGTGCCCGGCGGCAAAACCCAGGTGCTCATCCTCTGCCCCACCCGGGAACTCGCCATGCAGGCCGAGGGCGAACTGCGCAAAATCTGCAAATACATTGAAGGAGTTCGTGTGCTGGCGGTTTATGGCGGCGACCCGATCACCACCCAAATCCGCCAGCTCAGCCGCGGCGCACAGATCGTCGTGGGTACCCCTGGACGGGTGATGGACTTGATGCGCCGCCATGCGCTGCGTCTGGAAGACCTGCGCGTCGCCGTTCTGGACGAAGCCGACGAAATGCTGAGCATGGGCTTCCGCGAGGACATTGAAACCATTTTGCAGGCTTCGCCCGAAGCGCGGCAGACCGTCCTGTTTTCGGCGACCATGCCGCCCGAAATCCTGGAGATCACCGGCGAATACCAGCGCGACCCGGTGCTCATCGAAGCTGGCAACACGGCTGAGCGCACCATGGATACCATCCAACAGTATTATTTTGAAGTGCCGCGCGGCGAGAAAGAGCGCGCCCTTACCCTACTGCTGCACGCCCAGCAGCCCCGCCTGTCGATCGTATTCTGCAACACCAAGAAAATGGTCGACGAACTTGGCCGTTACCTGGGTGAGCACGGATTCCAGGCCTCTGCCCTGCACGGTGATATGAAGCAGGATATGCGCACCTCGGTGATGAACAGCTTTAAATCCGGGCGCACGCCCATCCTGATTGCAACCGACGTTGCCGCCCGCGGCATTGACGTCGACGATGTGGATGCGGTCTACAACTTCGACATTCCGCAGGATTTTGAGTATTACATTCACCGTATTGGCCGTACCGGCCGCGCCGGGCGCACGGGCGCATCCTATACCCTGATCGACGGCCCGCGGCAGGCGGCAGTCATCCGCAGCATCGAGCGGTTCACTCGCGCCAAGATCGCGCGCATGCCCCTGCCCGATTACGAAGCCATTGCCGGCCAGCGCAGTCAGGCTATCGGACAGAGCATCCGGGCTGCCATGCTCGAGCAGGCCAACGGCGAGGACAGCCGCTTTTCCGCGCAGTCGCTGCTATGCGCCCTGCTTGACGAGGGCTTCTCCCCCGAGCAGGTAGCCGAAGCGGCGCTGTCCCAGCTGATTGCGCGCGAAATGGCCTGCATTCCCGAGGTACGCGCCCCCAAACGCGCACAGCCCAAGCCCTTGGCCGCACTACGGGAAGGCTGTGTCCGCCTGCGCGTATCGGTTGGCCGCAATCAGAAGGTGGCACCCAACCATATCGTGGCTGCCATCGCAGAATGCACCGGCATTTCTGGCAAGCGCATCGGCAAAATCCAGTGCTACGGCGACTATTCGCTGGCCGAAGTGCCCGAGGAACTGGCCAATCGCATTGTCCATGAAGTCAGCGGCATGCCGATTGGCGGCATCCCAGCCGACCTGCGCATCTACCGGGAAGGTGGGGCTTCCTCCCACAATCGACACGACCGGCCGCACCGCGGCACGCGGCATGGCGATACTCGTTCCCGCTCGCATAGCAAACCCGGCCGTCGCCGCAAATAAACGCAAAGAGGCGTGAAATGCGCCTCTTTTTTGTCAAAGCAGCTTTTGAAATTGCTCCCATGCCGTCGCACTTCGCACAAACGGCTCTGGGCAGACCGCATGGGTCACATCATAATGCCGCAGAACCCGCTGCGGCGGGATGTCATAAACCCGGCACCAATGCTGCACCCAGTGCGCCGCTCGTGCCAGGGTTTGCGCCGAAAAATGCCGGGCGCCGTTTGGGTCTTTCGCGCCGCACAGCGCTACCCCCAAACTATTCTGGTTGCGGCAAAACGGATGAAAATACAGTCCCCGCGTGCCGCAGTGCCAAGCCGTATGTAAATCCGGCACACTGCGCCAGACCGCTGCTCCATCCACCCAAACATGCACCGACGTTCCTACCGCACGCTGAGCCAAGTACGCGGCGTTTTCCTGTGCGGTATCGCCGTGCTCGGCACAGTGTATGACAATATATTGGATATAGCTTGCATCCCGAAAGGCGGCATCGTAATTTTCCGCGCGCGCAATTTGAGTGTTCATCTCATCCCTCCTGTTTCACCGTATGCCGCAGAAGGGACAAAAATGAACCGCAATCGGTCACAAAACAAAAGACGCAGGGGAAATCTCCCTTGCGTCTTTTGTTATCCGAAATAAACCGGGGTAAAGGTAATCGCCAGCCGAATGGCCAGTCCGAGCAACAGGGCAAACACCGATGCCGTGGTCATCAGGTCGGCCGCCCGGCCGATGTCGGTTTTCACGATTGCCCGGTCATCGTCGCCAATGGTCGGTTTGTGGACGTACTGCCCGAAATATTGCGCGCTGCCGCCAAGCTGGATGTGCAGCGCCCCAGCACAAACGGCCTCGGTCTGTGCAGAGTTGGGGCTCTTGTGACAGAACCGGTCGCGCTTGAAGATGCGGCGGGCATTGCGGCTGTCAAACTTGAGCATGCCTGCCCCCGCGATCATGCACACGGCAGCAATGCGCGCCGGGATGAAATTAAATACATCGTCCACCCGCGCCGAAAAGCAGCCGAAATGCTCATACTTCTCGTTGTGATACCCCACCATGGAATCCAGTGTATTGACCGCCTTATATAAGAACGCAAGCGGCGCGCCGCCAATGAGCATAAAGAACATGGGGGCGATCACACCATCGGTCGTGTTTTCGGCAATGGTCTCCACCGCTGCTTTGATGACGCCCTCTTCGGTCAGACGGTCGGTGTCCCGGCCTACATAATAGGAAATCGCCTTCCGTCCTTCGGCCAGCGACTGACTCAAGGCTGTATAAACCTTTTCCCCGGCCTGCACCAGACACTTGCGCGCAAAAATCTGATAACAAAACAGAGTTTCGGCCGCAAAAGCCAGCCAGGGATTGGCCGCGCGAAGCAAAAGGAGAATCACAAACGGAACAGCGTAGCTGACCGTGCACACAATCAGCCACAGCACCACCCCGGCGATCTTTTCGCCGCGCGGCGTTTTCGGAAACAGCCGGCGCAGCAGCTTTTCGGTCTTGGAGATCAGCGCACCGATGGCGCAGACCGGGTGCCATGCCCCGTCCGGGTCGCCAAAAATCGCATCGAGCACAAAGCCCAAAGCGACTGCCAATGTTGTCAACATACGTGCCTCCTACCGCTTGGGCCCGCCATACAGCAAATAAATCGGGTTGTTCGCCTGGAACGGCGTACTGCCGTCGGTCTTTTGGCCGCGCACAGCGCTGATTTGACTGATTGTGATTTGCTCAAAGTTCAGCGCGCCCAACGCGATTTGCGCATCGCTGAGTGTTTCCAGCGATACCGCGCTGATGACCACGCGAATCTTGGGGTTGCGCTCTTTGAGCATGGACAACGTTTCATACAGCGTGCCGCCGCTGCCGCCGATAAAGGCCGCATCAGGCGCCGGTAAACCTTGCAGCACATCGGGCGCTTCGCCCTCGATAGGCAGCACATTAAAGCACCCCAGCTCCCGGCGGTTGCGCTCAATGAGCGCAATTCCATCCATCGACCGCTCAACCGCATAGACGACCGATGCGCGCCGCGCCATTTCCATGGACACCGAGCCGGTGCCGGCCCCGATGTCATAGACAATATCGTCCCGGCGCAAGTCGAGCAGGTTGACCCCGACCCAGCGGGCTTCCTGCTTGGTCATCGGCACCTTGCCGCGCTCCATATCTTCATCATAGATCGGCCGTCCCGCTTGCCCGGGTGCATCGTTTTCCACCAGCAGCACGGCCAGATTGCCGCAGGGCTGCTTGGCCAATTCTTCGGCCGTACCGGTCTGGATGCGCTCATCGGGCGCGCCCAAGTTCTCGCCCAGTGACACCCGCACGCCGCCCAATCCAGCATCCACCAGCGACTGGCACAGCGTCTGTGCATTCTGCGCGCCGCCGGTCAGCGCAAACACCTTGCGGTTGTAGCTCACCGCGCCGAGCAGACTGCCCTTGCGGCCGTGCAGACTGAGCCAGACCACATCGTCGTAGGCCACGCCCAGCTTGGCACACAGCATCTGCATGCTGTTTAAACCGCACACGATCTCCACATCACCTTGCTCTTGCAGCGCGGTTTTCAGGGTCTTGGCAGCGCTGAAAAAGCCGGCGTCGCCAGACACCAGAATCCCGACCCGCTCATCTGGTGCAGCCAAGGCGGTCTCAGCCAGCTTACTAGTCGGGCAGGTCTGGATCTTGCCCAGCGAGGACAACTGCTCGGCTAGACGGTCGGTTGACAGCAGGAGGGTACATTGCGCCATCGTCTCGCGCGCCTGCCGGGTCAAATCGGTGGGTTGTCCACTGCCCGCACCGAGAATGGTAAACAATCGGCTCATGCGATTTCTCTCCTTTCCGAGAAACAAAAAACGCCGCCGGAACTTATCCGGCGGCATATGCTCTGGAGGTACCACCCAGAATCGAACTGGGGATCAGGGAGTTGCAGTCCCACGCCTTACCGCTTGGCTATGGTACCGAATCAGTGCTTATTTAGTATACCCATTTTTCCCCGGCTTGTCAATTCCTTTTTTCAAAAATTTTTTCGATGAATTCATCTTGCCAGGAAAAGGACGACATGCTAAGATGCCAATAAGAACGTTTATTCTAGGAGGGCTTTCCATGCAGCATATTTCCGATTGCTTTGTTTTAAAGAACGGCGTGCGTATCCCCTGCGTTGGCTTTGGCACCTACAAGGCCGCGGCCGACCAGACGGCGGCCGTCATCTCCCGCGCCATTGAGGCCGGTTACCGCCACTTTGATACCGCCTCCTTTTACGGCACCGAGCCGTTTCTCGGCCAGGCCCTGGCCGCTTGTGGCCTGCCCCGCGAAGAGTTCTTCCTAACCAGCAAGGCTTGGAAGGATGAAATGGGGTATGAACCGGTCAAAGCCGCCTTTGCCCACTCGCTCGAGCGGATGGGCACCGATTATCTCGACCTCTACCTCATCCACTGGCCGCGCCCGGACCGGGACACGCCTAACTGGGAGCAGCTCTGCCAGGACACCTGGCGCGCGCTCGAAGAACTCTATCAGGCCGGGCAGGTGCGCGCCATCGGATTGAGCAATTTCCTCCCCCATCACATTGAGGTCATCCGGCAAAGCTGCACAGTCGCCCCAATGGTCGACCAAATCGAATTCCACCCCGGCTACACCCAGCCGGACACGGTGCACTATTGCCAAACGCATAGCATCCAAGTTGAAGCCTGGAGCCCCATGGGCCGCACCCGCGTGCTGGGTGCCCCGCTTGTGACCGAACTGGCCGCCAAGTATGCGGTATCTCCTTCCCAGCTCTGCCTGCGCTACGCGCTGCAAAAGAACGTCCTGCCGCTGCCCAAGGCGTCCTCGCTGGCGCACATGCAGCAAAACCAGGATATTTTCGCGTTCACCCTGTCGGACGCCGATGTGTCCCGACTGGACACCATGCCGCAGACCGGCTGGTCGGGCCAGCATCCGGATTTCCTCGAATAAAAATCCCCTTTTTGCAAAAATGACCCTTGAATTTGTCCTCGGGTCGTGATATATATAATATATATGTTTATCTGCGATGAACAGGAAAAGTAGCATAGTTTCCCCTTTGCCAGAGAACGGCGGTCACCGGCTGCAAGCCGCCCCAAAGGACGCAATGCGAAGTTCCCCTGTGAGCAGGCGTGCTGAACATGCAGTAGGTGCGCCCGTCCCGCCCCCGTTACCGGGCGCACAAGTGCGCAGGGTTTATCTGCCTGCGAACGTAGGTGGTACCACGGAAACAGCGGTTTTCGTCCTATGGGACGGAAGCCGTTTTTTTTGTGCCATCGCTTAAAACGTAAAAATTCCATTTAAGGAGTGTAACAACCTATGAAAGAACAGCTGGAAGCCATTCTTGCAAGTGCTAAGAAGGAGCTCGGCGAAACGGCGAACGCCCGCGATCTGGACGCGGTGCGCGTCAAGTACCTCGGCAAAAAGGGGGAACTGACCGCCATCCTCAAGGGCATGAAGAACCTGTCGCCCGAAGAGCGTCCGGTCGTTGGCCAGATGGTCAACGAGGTGCGCGCAGCGGTCGAAGCTGCCCTCGAAGAACAGGGCGAGAAGATCGAGCGTCTGGCGCTCGAAGAAAAGCTGAAAAGCGAAACGCTGGATGTCACCATGCCGGGCGAAGAAGTCGTTCTCGGCCATAAGCATCCGCTGACCGTCGTTCTCGATGAAATCAAGGATATCTTCATCGGTCTGGGCTTCCAGATCGCCGAAGGCCCGGAAGTCGAACTCGACCACTACAACTTTGAAGCGCTCAACATCCCGAAGGACCATCCGGCACGCGACACGCAGGATACCTTCTATGTTTCGGACAACGTCGTGCTGCGCACCCAGACCTCGGGCATGCAGGTGCGCGTCATGGAAAAGACCCAGCCGCCCATCCGCATGATTGCGCCCGGCCGTGTGTTCCGCTCTGATGCGGTCGATGCGACCCACTCCCCCCTGTTCCATCAGATCGAAGGTCTGGTGGTCGATAAGGGCATTGCCATGAGCGACCTCAAGGGCATTCTGGAGCTGTTTGCCAAGCGGCTGTACGGTGACGACACGGTTGTCCGCTTCCGCCCGCACCACTTCCCCTTCACCGAGCCGTCGGCTGAAATGGACATCCAGTGCTACCAGTGCCACGGCGAAGGCTGCCGTCTGTGTAAAGGCGAAGGCTGGATTGAAATTCTGGGCTGCGGCATGGTGCACCCCAAGGTGCTCGAGATGAGCGGCATCGACCCGGAGATCTACTCGGGTTACGCCTTCGGCATCGGCTTGGAGCGCACGGTTATGGGCCGCTTCAAGATCGACGACATCCGTCTGTTCTATGAAAACGACGTGCGGTTCCTGCACCAGTTCTAAGCGCTCACGCGCTTACAAGGCCGTTTGGCCTTTCCTGCGCCATGGGCGCCGCAAACTGAACTTTAAATCGATAAAAGGAGCGCAATCACTATGAAACTGCCTCTTTCCTGGCTGAAAGATTACACCAATATTGACGGCGTAAGCCCCAAGGAATACGACGCAAAGATGACCATGTCGGGTTCCAAGGTCGAGTGCGTCGATTACCTCGGCGAAGAGATCAACAATGTCGTGACCGGCAAGGTTCTGTCGGTCGAAAAGCATCCGGATTCCGACCATCTGGTCATCTGCCAGATCGACGTGGGCAAGGAAGAACCCATTCAGATCGTCACCGGTGCGCCCAATGTCACCGAAGCATCGGTCGGCGAAATCTGCCCGGTCTGCCTGCACAAGTCCACCCTGCCCGGCGGGGTGAAGATCACCAAGGGCAAGCTACGCGGCGTGGTGTCCAACGGCATGATGTGCTCGTTCCAGGAACTTGGCCTGGACCACGGCTGTGTGCCCTATGCGTGCGATAATGGCATCCTGTTCCTGCCCAAGGACACCCCGGTCGGTGTGGACATCAAGGGCGTTCTGGGTCTGGATGAATATGTTGCCGATTTTGAAATCACCTCCAACCGCCCAGACTGCCTGAGCGTCATCGGTCTGGCACGCGAAACCGCGGCCACTTTTGAGCGTCCGTTCGCGGTCAAGGACCCGGTGGTCAAGGGCTGCGGCGGCGACATCAAGGACTATGTTTCGGTTCGTGTCGACGAGCCCGAATTGTGCCCGCGCTATACGGCCAAGATCGTCAAGAATATCAAGATCGAGCCCTCCCCGGCCTGGATGCGCGAGCGTCTGTATGCGTCCGGTGTGCGCCCGATCAACAACATCGTTGACATCACCAACTATGTTATGCTCGAATACGGCCAGCCCATGCACGCATTTGACTATGCCTGCCTGTCGGACGGCCAGATCGTGGTGCGTCGCCCGCAGCCGGGCGAAGCTATCCAGACGCTGGACGGCCAGGACCGCGCCATCACATCGGAAATGCTCGCCATCTGCGACGGCGCCAAGCCGGTTGCCGTTGCTGGTGTCATGGGCGGCGCCAACTCGGAAATCACCGATGCGACCCAGACGGTTGTCTTTGAATCGGCCTGCTTCCACGGTGCAACCGTTCGTCTGACCGCCAAGGCGCTGGGTATGCGCACCGAGGCCTCGGGCCGCTTTGAAAAGGGTCTGGACCCGTCGCTGACCATGCCGGCCGTTCTGCGCGCCTGCGAACTGGTCGAAGAGCTGGGCGCCGGTGAAGTCATTGACGGCGTGGTCGATGTCTGCGCGGCCGACCTGACCCCCAAGACCCTGCCGTTTGAGCCAGACAAGATGAATGCCCTGCTGGGCACCGACCTGTCCGCCGATGTGCAGAAGCAGCTGCTCGAACGTTTGGAATTCCAGGTCCAGGGCGACAAGGTGATTATCCCGTCCTTCCGCATCGACATTGCCCGCATGTGCGATCTGGCCGAAGAAGTCGCGCGCATGTATGGTTACGATAACATTCCGGTTCGTCTGTATGCCGGTGACACCACCCAGGGCGGCCTGTCCCCGCGCCAGCTGATGGAACGCGCGGCAGCCGGGGTTTGCCTGGCGGCTGGTTTTGACGAATCGATGAGCCATTCGTTCATCAGCCCCAAGTTCTACGATGCCATTGACCTTCCGGCCGACGACCCGCGCCGCATTTCGACCACCATCCTCAACCCGCTGGGCGAGGACTTCTCGGTTATGCGTACTACCGTTCTGCCGTCCATGCTGGACTCGCTGGCGCATAACCACGCGCACCGCAACCCGACTGCATCGCTCTATGAACTGGGCACCATTTACACCCCGGTCGTCAAGGACGGCAAGGCAGATGCCGACCAGCTCCCGCACGAGGAAAAAATCCTCACCCTGGGCAGCTACGGCCGCCTGTCCTTCTTCCAGTTCAAGGGCGTCATCGAGGCGCTCTGCCGTGAACTCAATATCAAGGATGTGTCCTTTGTGGCCGATTCGGAAAATCCGTCCTATCATCCGGGCCGCTGCGCCAAGGTTTATGCAGGCGACGCGCTGCTGGGTACCTTTGGTGCCGTGCATCCCCTGGTGGCCAAGAAATATGGCTTCTCCGCCGAGGTGCTGGCCGCTGAACTGACCATGGATGCGCTGTTTGCCGCTGCTGACCCGGTCAAGCTGTATCAGCCGCTGCCCAAGTTCCCGGCTTCCACCCGTGACATCGCCGTTCTGGTTGACGATGCCGTTCCGGCCGCTGCCATGCAGAAGGCCATCGAACAGGCCGCTGGTTCCATTCTGGAAAGCGTCAAATTGTTCGACGTTTATAAGGGCAAGGGCATTCCGGAAGGCAAAAAGTCGGTGGCGTATTCGATGAGCATGCGCGCATCCGACCGCACGCTCAAGGACGAAGAGTGCGACAACGCGATGCACAAGGCCATCGCGGCTCTGGAAAGCGCGTTCGGCGCGGCTCTGCGCAGCTAATCCATACCCCACCGAGCAAAACTTTTTCCCTAATTTTTTGGTTTTTATCCCCACTTTGCCCTTTACAAGCGGTAGTTTCTGTATTATCATTAAAGTAGCAACATGGAGCAAAGGAGGATGCAGAACATGCTCGAAGGCACTCGGAAATTTACTCTCGTGGATGATTCCAACATTGAAATGAAGCGGATTCTGACCACGGTTTATGATGCCCTGAAGGAAAAGGGCTATAATCCCATCAACCAAATCGTCGGTTATCTGCTGTCGGAGGACCCGACCTATATCACCAACCACAACAATGCGCGCAGTCTGATCCGCAAGATCGACCGCGACGAACTCATGCAAGAGTTGGTTTCGTTCTACTTGAATAACTAAACCGCAAACGGCTCACGGAGTTTTCCGTGAGCCGTTTTTGCAGCAAAAAAATACCGCCCAAATGGGCGGTATTTTTAATTTAATAGGCAAAATTCGTATGCACGCGCCAAATATTCTGCGCATATTCGGCAACGGCACGATCGGCTGCAAAACGTCCGGAATTGGCAATGTTAATCAGCGACATATAGTACCAATTCTCCGGCCGCTGATACATCTGCGCAACGCGCTCCTGCGCCAAACAATAGGATTCAAAATCCTTGCAAATCATAAACCGATCGGTGCGTCCCGGACCACCGTCGATGAGCGCTGCGACCAAATCATTGTAGTCCACGTGGTCGTCAAACCCACGGCGGATGTGATCGAGCACTTCTTTCAGCAGCGGATTTGCATTGTAATAATCCCGCGCACAATAGGTTCCCGATGCGGCAAGGGCCTCGGCTTCGGGCGCTTCCATGCCGAAAATAAAGATATTTTCCGGCCCAACCGCCTCACAGATCTCAATATTCGCGCCATCCATGGTACCGATGGTCAACGCGCCATTCATCATGAATTTCATGTTGCCCGTACCAGAGGCTTCCTTGCCTGCCAGGGAGATTTGTTCGGAGAGCTCGGCAGCGGGCATGATGCGTTCGGCGAGCGAGACACGGTAATCTTCCAAAAAAACTACCTTGAGTTTGTCGCCCACATCCGGGTCATGATTGACCAGATTGGCAATCGAATGAATGAGCTGAATGGTCTTTTTAGCCGCTGCATAGCCGGGCGCTGCCTTGGAGCCAAAGATCATGGTGCGCGGCACAAACGGCGCCGACGGATTCTTTTTGATTTGATGGTACATGGCCAGCACATGCAGGATATTGAGCATTTGCCGTTTGTACTCATGTAACCGCTTGACCTGTACATCAAAAATCGAATCCAGGTTGACTTCGATTTTGTTATGCTCGGCGATATAGGCCGCCAAACGCTGTTTGTTGTGATCTTTGATCTGTTTGAGCTGCTGCAACAGCCGAACGTCAGAACCGAAATTGGAAAGCACCTGCAACTCCGAAGGATGGGTAATGAACCCGCTGCCGATTTTGGAACGAATCAGCTCGGTGAGCTCCGGGTTGGCTTCACACAGCCAACGCCGCAGAGCGATACCGTTGGTTACGTTGCAGAATTTGGTGGAGTACACCCGGAACAGATCGGCGAAAATCTTTTCCCGCAGGATGCTGGAGTGCAGTTCAGATACGCCGTTGACCGAGAACGAACCTACAATCGCCAGATGCGCCATGCGCACCTGTCCATCGGCCACAATGGCCAATTTGGAAATCTTCTCAAAATCACCGGGATAGTAGTTCCACAATTCCTTGCAGTACCGCTCATTGATCTCGTTGATAATCATCATGACGCGCGGCATATGGGCCTGTACCAAATCGGTCGGCCAGCATTCCAAGGCCTCCGGCATCACGGTATGGTTGGTATAAGCAACCGACTGGGAGACATTGTTCCATGCCATTTCCCAGCTCATGCCTTCCTCGTCCATCAGGATGCGCATGAGTTCCGGAATGACCAGCGCCGGATGGGTGTCATTGATGTGCAGCACATTCTTTTCGGCAAAATTCTGCAAAGTGCCATACCGCGCCTTATGCTTGGCACAAATGTCTTGAATGGTCGCCGAAACCAGGAAATACTGCTGTTTGAGACGCAGCGACTGCCCGGCCAAATGGTTATCTTCCGGATACAGGACCTTGGAGATCGATTCCGCCATGGCGACTTTTTCCACGGCTTTCAGATAATCACCGCGGGAAAAGGCCTCCATATCCAGCGCAATCGGGCTTTTGGCCTGCCACAGCCGCAGGCGGGCGATGTTGTCGGTGTTATATCCCGAAATCGGCATGTCATAGGGCACTGCAATCACCGGGGTATAATCGGTGTGTTCCACGACCAATCGGCCGTCTTCCCACCGGGTTTTGACCGCGCCACCAATCCGCACCTCACGTGCATCATCCAAGGCCGGAATTTGCCAGGCCGAGCCGGTTTCCAGCCAGGTATCGGGTAATTCCACCTGGGCGCCGTTTTCAATCTTCTGGCGGAAGATGCCGTTTTCATACCGGATAGAATAGCCATTGCCTGCCATTCCCAAGGTCGCCATGCTGTCCATATAGCACGCCGCCAAACGGCCCAAGCCGCCATTGCCCAGTCCCGGGTCATCTTCAATTTCAAAAATATCCGCGACCTCGTAACCCAAGTCGGCCAGTGCTCCCTCCAATGCTTCCTGCATGCCCAAATTAAAGGCATTGTTGCGCAGCGAACGTCCAACGAGGAATTCCATACACAGGTAATGCACCTGCCGTTCTTCCTGCTCTTTAATCTTGGCCTGGGTTTCCATCATTCGTTCCACCAGTTCGTCCCGAATGACCATCGCACAGGCCAGATAAATCTGACGTTCTGTGGCCTCTGTTACCTCTCGGCTAAAATGACGGCGCAATTTGCCGATAATCTCCTGTTTGATTCCATTTTTGCTGTAGGTTTTTGCCATGATATCTCCGTACTTACGCCCAGATTGATTCCGGGCCTCCTCCTTCCACAGGCAAACGCGCGGCAAAATTTACCGCGCGCCCGCTTATAAACTCTTCTTTCAAAACGCAAACGATCAAAGCGACTGATAGATTTCCAAGTATTTTTTCGCCGATGTTTTCCAGCTGAAGTCCGACTGCATCCCGCCGATGACCAGCTTCTTCCACGCTTCCTTATTGTACTTGAATACGCCGCAAGCTTCCCGAATGACGTGCAGCATATCATGGGCATTGTAGCTATGGAACGTAAAGCCGTTGCCGGTGCCCAAATAATCCACAAATGCGGTTACGGTATCCTTCAAGCCGCCGGTTTCGCGTACAATCGGCATGGTGCCATACCGCAGGGCGATCATCTGTGCCAAACCGCAGGGTTCGGACTTGGACGGCATCAGGAACATATCGCTGCCAGCATAAATCTTGCTGGCCAGTTCGGCCGAGAACATAATGGATGCCGAAATCTTGCCCGGATACCGACGCTTGGCTTCCATAAACATCTGCTCATAGCGCCATTCGCCCTTGCCCAGCACAATCAGACGAACATCTTCTTCCAGAATTTCGTCCAAAACCGCTTCGATTAGATCAAAGCCCTTATGTCCGGCAAAGCGGGAAACCATGCCGATGACCGGCGTTTCCTCGGTACCTTCCAGCCCGCACATGGCCAGCAGTTCGGCCTTGTTGACCGCCTTATTTTTCAAGGTTTTCGTGGTATAATTCTTAAACAAATAGGGGTCGTGAGCCGGGTCAAAGGTTTCCTGATCGATACCGTTAATGATACCGTGCAGCTTGTAGCTGCAATCGCGCAGAATGGGGTCCAGACCGTGGCCATAATACGGCGTTTGAATTTCTTCGGCATACGACGGCGAAACGGTCGTCACCGCATTGGATGCCACGATCGCGGCCTTCATAAGGTTGACGTCTCCATCCATGGCCATAAAGCCCGAACGGTAATGTGCATCGTCAATGCCCAGTACATACTCCAGAATTTCCCGTCCATACCGGCCTTGATAGGCGATATTATGGATGGTAAACACGGTTTTGATTCCGTAATAATACTCCCGGCCCGAAAACATCAGATTGTAATAAACCGGTACCAACGCGGTCTGCCAATCGTTGCAGTTGATGACATCGGGTTTGAAATCCAGATCGGGCAAAATCTCCAGCACCGCCTTCGAGAAAAAGGCAAATCGTTCGGCGTCATCATATTCCCCATACACTTGCCCACGCGCAAAGTAATATTCATTGTCAATGAAATAATACGTTACCTTCGCTTCGGTATATTCAAAGACGCCACAATACTGGTTGCGCCAGCCAAGTTGTACATACGCATTTTTCAGATAGGTCATTTTTTCGCGCCATGTCGCGGGAATTGCGCTATACAGGGGGCAGAACACGGCAACTTCATGTCCTTCTGCGGCAAGTGCCTTGGGCAAGGAGCCAGCCACATCGCCTAAACCGCCGGTTTTGATAAACGGAGCCACCTCGCTGGCAACATACATGATTTTCATAAGGGTCCCTCCAAACTGGAAAGCGGGATGTCCAGCAAGGGACATCCCGCCGAAAAAATATTCTGATTTTGCAGCGGGACGATTCAGTGATATCCTCGGCGGCGCTACAACGCCAGACCTTTGTTATACAACCGAACTCTTCGCAATAACGACCGGATAATTTTCATGGCCCATCATGGTGCGGCCTTCCCGGATGGTTACCCCGCGATCAGTGATGATGTGCGCAAGAGATGCACCCGACAGAATGCGGCCGTTTTCCATAATGATCGAATCGCGGATTTCCGCATCCTTTTCCACCAAAACATCGCGGAACAGGATCGAATTGACAACCTTGCCTTCAATATGGCAACCATCTGCAATCAGGCTGTCTTCCACCATGGCCTTATCTCCATAATATGCCGGCGACTCGTCGTAAATGCGGGTATAAATCGGACGGGTGCGCATAAATACCTCGTCGCGGGTTTCCTTATCGAGCAGGTCCATGTTGGCCTGGAAATAATCCTTGGCGTCTTCAATCTTAACGGCATATTCGCCGAACAGATAACCGCCGATCTTGCTGTCCGTCAGGGCACGGGTCAGTAGCTCGCGCTCGAAGTGGATGCAGTTGTGGGTCACACAATCGGCAATCAGATGAATCAGATACTGACGGCTCATCACATAAATACCCAGCGCCTGATGTTTGCAGCGGCTGTCGTTGCTATCACCTACGCGGATGTCCACGATCTCACGGCGACGATTCATTTCGCAATATGTGGTGAACGGACTTTCCTTGGATTTCTTGGTAACAACCATAGTGATGTCGTTGCCCGAATTTTTATGCTGTTCCACAACATCATCAATCGGGACATTGGCGACAATATCGCCATCCGACAAAACCACATAGTCGGCACGATTCTTTTGTAGGAAATCAATAGCGCCTGCCAAAGCGTCGATCTTGCCGCGGTATTCACCAATGACCAGCGGCGATGCCTTCTTGGAGTAGCTGTACGGCGGCAGCATGGTCACGCCGCCATTTTTGCGGGAAAGGTCCCAATCCTTCGCGTTGCCAATGTGGTCAATCAGCGACTGATATTTGTCCTTCATCAGCATGCCAACCCGATAAATACCCGAGTTGACCATGTTGGACAGCATGAAGTCAACAATGCGGTACCGGCCACCAAACGGTACAGCCGCCACGGTACGATGTTCGGTGATCTCGCGCAAGTCATTATCGGTATCAAAGGCGATAATGATGCCTAGTACGTTTTTCATGTTTTCGCTTCCCCTCTTCTCTTAAATCATATCCGGGAGGTCTTCGCCGGCCATTTCCTTTGCGCCCAGCTTTGCGCCACGGCCCACACGCACCTCTGCGGCGACCACGGCAACCCCCCAATTTTCGATTTCGCCATCCGAGGGGCTTGCACCGACCTGTGCATTTTCACAGATCCGCGCATTTTCCGCAACGATGGAATACCGTACCACGGCGCCTGGTTCCACAACCGCACCTGGCATCAGAATGGAATATTCAACCGTTGCACCCTTGCAAATCGTCACATCGGAGAACAGAACCGAACCGGAAACATTGCCCATAATCTCGCAGCCTTCGGATACCAGGGAATGCGTTACCTTGGCATCCTTACTGGTATAGTGCGGGGGTGCGCCATTGTTGCGGCCATAAATCTTCCAGCTATCGTCGGTCAGGTTCAGGCCCGACTTGGGGCTGAGCAGATCCATGTTGGCTTCCCACAGGGATTCGATCGTGCCAACATCCTTCCAGTAGCCTTCAAAGCGGAAAGATACCAGCTTTTCGCCTGCACCCAGCATAGCCGGAATGATGTCCTTACCAAAGTCGTTGGAAGACTTGGGGTTGTTCTCGTCGTCAATGAGATACTTGCGGAGTTTCTTCCAAGTGAAGATGTAGATACCCATGGAAGCCAGCGTGGATTTGGGCTGCTTGGGCTTTTCTTCAAACTCGTAGATGGTGCCATCCTCATTGCAGTTCATAATACCGAAGCGGGAAGCTTCATCCAGCGGCACATCGATAACCGCAATCGTCGCATCCGCGCCCGTTTTTTTATGCTGCTGGAGCATTTTGTTATAGTTCATCTTGTAGATGTGGTCACCGGACAGAATGAGCACATATTCCGGGTCATATTCATCGACAAAGCCGATGTTCTGATAAATGGCATTGGCTGTGCCCTTATACCATTCGGATGTTTTGCCCTTCTGATAGGGCGGCAGAATGAACACACCGCCATTGAGCCGGTCCAAATCCCAGGTTTGACCTGCGCCAACATAAGCGTTCAGAGCGTGGGGTTCATACTGGGTCAACACACCTACCGTGTCGATGCCCGAATTGATACAGTTGGACAACGGGAAGTCGATGATCTTATATTTTCCACCAAAGGGGACGGCAGGCTTGGCGACCTTTGTCGTCAGAACATAGAGTCTGCTTCCTTGCCCGCCTGCTAAAAGCATTGCAACGCATTCTTTTTTCCGATACATGATATTCTCCGTTTCTTACCCAATATTGATATTTCTTATATTGCAGTAAACGCCATTTCTGACATATACTTAACCCTTGGATTCCGGCTCTGTTTTTGCCGACTTACGTGGTGACGCTTTTTTGGTGGTCCGCTTGGCGGTCGTCTTTTTCGCCGCCGTTTTTTTGGTTGTTCTGGCTGCCTTATCCGAAGCCGGTTCGGCCTTGACGCGGCGTTTGGCACGCGGCTTGCCCTTGAAATACAGCACAGACAGCGGCGGAATCTTCAAATCCACGATCTGTTCCATGCCGTGCATTTCCTCGGCCTTGGTGCGTTTTTTGCCATTTGTCACACCGCCGCCGCCGAATTCCACGCGGTCGGACGAGAACACTTCTTCATAGGTGCCGGCATACGGCACACCGATCTTATAGCTTTCGTGATAAACCGGCGCAAAGTTCACAACACAGATCAAATCGCTGCCGTCCTTGGCAATACGGCGGAATGCGATGATGTTGTTGACATTGTCATCGTGGGAAATCCACGCGAAGCCCTGTCAGTCGGTATGATTTTCCCAAAGCTGCTTATTTGCCAAATAGAAAGCGTTCCGCGCCTGAACATAGGCCTGCATCTGCCGGTGTGCATCGTAGTCCAGCAGCATCCAGTCCAAGCCGCGCTCTTCGCTCCATTCGGAGAACTGGCCGAATTCACCGCCCATAAACAGCATCTTTTTGCCCGGATGGCCCGCCATATAGCCATACAGCGTGCGCAGCGTCGCAAATTTATTCTCGTACGGGTCGGGCATCTTGTCGAGCAGCGACTTTTTGCCATGTACGACCTCGTCATGCGAAAGAGGCAGAATGTAATTTTCCGAAAAAGCATACATAAACGAGAAGGTAATTTTATCGTGCATGTCTTTACGGAAGAACGGGTCGGCACCAACATAACACAGCATGTCGTTCATCCAGCCCATATTCCATTTGAAGTTAAAGCCCAAACCGCCCATATAGCCCGGCTTAGTGACCATAGGCCAAGCGGTAGATTCCTCGGCGATCATCAGGCAGTCCGGATGGTCGGTGAGAACCATCTCGTTGAGCAACCGCAGGAAGTCCACGGCTTCCAGGTTTTCGCGGCCACCGTAGATGTTGGGCCGCCACTCCCCTTGCCGGTTGTAGTCCAGATACAGCATGGATGCCACAGCATCGACGCGCAGGCCATCCATATGGAATTTTTCAATCCAGAACATGGCCGACGAGAACAGCAAATCCCGCACCGAAATCTTGCCGTAATCGAAAACGCGGGTGCCCCATTCCTTGTGCTCCATCTTGAGCGGGTCGGCGTATTCATACAGATACGAGCCGTCAAATTCGACCAAACCATGCCCATCCTTGGGGAAATGCGCCGGTACCCAGTCCATAATGACGCCCAAACCGGCCTGATGCGCCTTGTCCACAAAATACATCAGGTCATGCGGCGTGCCATACCGCGAGGTTGCGGCGAAATAGCCGGTTACCTGATAGCCCCAGGAACCGTCAAACGGATGCTCGGTCAGCGGCATACATTCGATATGGGTATAGCCCATCTTTTTGACATAGGGAATCAGTTCATCCGCCAACTGGCGATACGAATAGAAGTTCCCGTCCTCATGCCGCTTCCACGACCCCAGGTGGACTTCATAAATATTCACCGGCTGCTCATAGGGCAAATGCTCCTTGCGCCATTTCAGCCAGCTTTCATCCTGCCAATCGTAGCCCTCCAGGTCAAACACTGTGGAGGCATTGCCCGGCCGAGTTTCCGAATGGAAACCATAGGGATCTGCCTTATCCAGTTCATAGCCTTCCGGCGTTTCGATCGCATATTTATAGGTATCATATTCCCGGATACCGGGGATAAACAGTTCCCACATTCCACGATCATCGCGCTGCATTTCATTGGCAAATCGATTCCAGCCATTGAATTCACCCATGACGGCAACGCGGACGGCATTCGGCGCAAAAACGCGGAAGACATAACCCTCTTGTCCATCCCGATTGTCCGGGTGTGCGCCCATGAATTCATACGCGCGGCAATCCTTGCCAGAATGGAACAAGGACATATGCTCCTCCAAGTTTATGTTTTTCGCCTTTCCTTCCATGCGTTCATCTCCTCTTGAATGGGCGTCATAATCACCCATGAATCATCCATTTTCTTCCTTCTTCTTGTTTTTTTGTAGTCATCGCACAGTTTATCTGATACCCACTCAACATTTACTAGATATAGTATACAACAGTCACAAAAAAATGTCCAGTAATTTCGAAAATCACTGGACATTTTTTGTT
>JAUMSA010000263.1 GCA_031293105.1 Butyricicoccus sp.
GTGTATAAGAGACAGGAGCAGCGCGGCCTTGATGTGGGAAGAACCATTGTCGTCGTGCCAGGTTTCGTGATGCCGGTAATGGATGACCCGTCCGGTTTCGTCGGTATACGGGGAAAAGACATCCATGGCCGCCTTGAGGTCATGATGCACCATGCCGGGCTCAAATTCCAAGGTGGTCAGCCCGGCGACACCGCCGGTCGTAAAGCCGGTGATGATGCCGGACGACATGCCGGTCTTGGCACAGGCATCGGTTACCGCAGCCTGGAAATCCTCGGTGATGTCGATCATACCCATATGGGCTTTGGTGTGATAGGTTTTCTGATGGGTATAAACAGCCATATGCTTATTCCTCCGAACCCTTCTTGGTGGTCACCGGTTCCCCGACGGTAAAGAACGAACGCAGGGTGTTTTGCGAGTCCACCGTATGGTTGATGGTCAGGTCATGATAATCGCGCAGCACGCTCGAGTTCTGAAGCGCCTCGGTCGTGGTGTGGTACGTGCCGGTGTTGTCATAGACACCCTGGGCACATACAACCGGCCAGGTCTTGCTCTGTTCGAGCAGATGGCTCTGGTAATCGCTCATCTGCAAACCAGCGGTTTGCAGGACCATGGGTGCCAGATAGTTGATGCTGGTGCGCACATCGGTCTGCTGCTCGATGTCGTAGTTGGCCCAGATGAAGAACGGAACCATGTATTTCTTCATCCGTTCGTTGATGTCGGTCGAGAGGTTGGGGTTGACCCACTCATAGAACGTATCGTCGAGGTTGGGCTGATGGTCGCCAAAGAACACGATGATGGTCGGCTCGTCATAGTTTGCAAAGTATGTAACCAGTTCTTCGAGCGCGCGGTCGCTCTCGTGCTGTTCGGACAGATACAGCTCGGTCTTGGGGAACTCGCCCTCATGGCCGGTGATGGATACCGTCTGTTCGTAGCCGTTGCCATCGCCTTCGTAACCGCTGTGGTTCTGCATGGTGATGTTCATGACGAACAGCTTTTCATCATCCTTCTTGTTCTCGAACCGGTCGCGGATGAGGCTGAAGGAGTATGCATCCGACGGATAGAGCCGGTAATAATCCACATCACTCAGGTCTTCCAGGAAGGTGGTCTCGTCAAAGCCCATCTTGCTGTAAACCGCCGGACGGTTCCAACCGGCACGCAGCCACGGATGAATGGCCGCCGTGGTATAGCCCTGTGCCTTGAGAACCGAAACCATGGAGTCATAGTTGGTGATGTCGTCGAAGTAATGCAGGTATACGATGGTGTTCGGAATAAAGAGCACCGAGTCGCTCGAAAGGAACTCAAATTCCGAGTTTGCGGTCTTGGAACCGAAGATGGACGCGTAGGCGTAGCCAGTGATGGCGTTCTCGTCCTCCTTGAGGGAGTCCATGAACGGGGTAACCGGGATGTTGGTTTCAAAATCGCCCAGCACCCGCAGGTCGCCATACGATTCGCTCATGATGGCGATGATGTTGGGCTGTACGCCCGCCTCGGTCTGTTCGGTCTGCTCGGCGCGAGCGGCTGCCGACTGATCGGCAATGGTCTCGACCGCCTTGGCCGAATAGTATTCCGGAATCTGCGAACCACTCTTTTGGCACAGGGTCGCAATGTTGCTGGCCAGATACAGGTCGTAGTTGAACGCGTTGGAATTGGCTTGATAGTATTCGCCGTAGCCGACAAAGGGCAGACAGCCAAACATCAGAACACAAGCCAGCGCTGAAGCCTGCTTGAATTTGATGCGGCGGCCGCGGGTGTATTCGTCGCCGCCCAGGCGGTACAGCGTAATGGTCCACAGCAGGAGCAGCAGACCCAGCAGGATGATGTACCGGTCCGGGGTATAGTTATAGTTGCTGGCCACACCGGCTGCGGTGCTGATGGACGAGATATCCTCCACACTAATCGGGGTGCCGCGGAACAGCCAGACATAATGATTGGCGATACCGAGAACACCGAAGATGCCGCTGCCGATGGCAATGGCCTTACGCAGCGAGTCGGTGCCGACATACAGCAGGATGTAAACCGCGGTATGGAACAGCACATTGAGCAGGCCGATGAACTTCAGACGGGCATAAAAGGCGCCCGAAGACATAAGACTCAAATAAAAATGGGTCAAAAAGCCGCAGAAGAACAGAGCTGTGACCCAGCGGATATGCCGCAGTCCAAACGTGCCGGTTGAAGGAATCAGCCGGCTGACGATCAGCGCCCCGCAGAAGAACACAAACGGTCCAAAGATCTGCGTATTGATGATGCGCTCGACCGACAGGTAATTCAGTAAAACAGCCGTGTAAATGAGGGATATAAAAAGCATCCCATACTTTTTCCAGAAGCTCTTTGCCATAGTCATTCCCGAATTCCTCATCTAAAGATTTTTTTCGTATCCCGTTATACCACAAAAGCGGGGGAAACTCAACAAGTTTCCCCCGGCTTTTATTGTTTTGTCACAATTTTTGTGAAGCTTCACAAATTTACAAATTCCTTACACGATTTTGATTATCACAAACACATCAAATATTGTCCATATAATGTCTGCCCCATTTTCCCCGCCAAACGGTGCAGATCGTCCAAATCGATGTACCCGCGCAGGAAGGCAATTTCCTCTAAGCAGGCGATATAGCGCCCGGTGTGGTCCTGTACTTCTTTGACCGCTTGGGCGGCATATAAAAGATTGTCGGCTGTGCCCGCATCCAGCCAGGTGAAATCCCGGTCGAGCTGGATGACATGCAGCTGGTCGCGGCGTAAGTACTCCAAGTTGATGTCGGTGATTTCCAGTTCGCCCCGCGCCGAAGGCTGGAGCGAATGGGCAATATCCACCACTTGGTTGTCGTAAAAATACATGCCCGGAATGATGTAATGGGATTTGGGGAAACGCGGCTTTTCTTCAATCGACAGCGCGTTGCCGTTTTCGTCAAACTCAATGACACCGAACGCGCGCGGGTCTTCGACATAATAGCCGAACACGGTCGCGCCCTCTTGCAGCTCACGGGCCGCGCGGGCCATGATACGGTCATTTTCTAGGCTGTGGAAAATGTTGTCGCCCAGCACCAGGCAAACCGAATCGCAGCCGATAAAGCGTTCGCCGACCAGAAAGGCATCGGCGATGCCGCGTGGCTTTTCCTGCACTTCGTAGGAAATATTGATGCCCCACTGCGAGCCGTTGCCGAGCAGGCGGTAGAACGGCCCCTCCTCGCCGGGCGGGATGATGACCAGAATCTCGCGGATACCGGCTTCCATCAGCACAGCCAGAGGATAGTAGATCATGGGTTTGTCATAGACCGGCAAAAGCGGCTTGCACACCGGCCGTGTCATCGGATAGAGGCGGGAGCCTTTTCCAGCGGCGAGAACGATACCCTTCATAAATAGTATTCTCCTGTCCGGGCTTTATGCCCTACTTCCTTCCCGCAGCCGCGGGAAAATCATAATCAAAACACATAAATAGTATAACATGGTTTTCCAGCCTTTTCTAGTCCAAAGGAGCCAAAAAACCGAGCGACCATGTGGGCAGATTGCAAGAAAACAAAGAAAACGGCCCGCAAAAAGGGCCGTTTTTCTACCGTTTGAGCCAGCTTGGCTTTTCGCGCATGCGGCTGTCTCTTATACACATCT
>JAUMSA010000269.1 GCA_031293105.1 Butyricicoccus sp.
CTTGTGAAAATGATAATTTCTTTGTAATTTTTTGATCTTTTTCGGAGTATCTCATTTGGTGTATCTTGATTTTATCTCGGTTCACTTTTCATGATATTGTTTTTTTATGCAGCATTTTTGAGTAAATTTACCGTTTTTACCCGTGATTTGGTTGTATCTTTGTAATTTTATTCAACCTGTGTTTTTGTTGTTTATTTCTCAGGCTTTTTTCTCGATTCGAACAGTTTAAAAGTTGTACAAAACTTTCGTATTCTTGCGATTTTTCCATTTTGACGTTTCCACTCGGCAATTGACAAACCGCCCGTTTTCGCATACCATTACATATATGCGACGCGCACAGCGCGTAAAAGAGGGAGGACCTTGATTTGAAGAAACATTCTGCGCGCGATTCCTTCGGCAGCCGCTGGGGATTTATCCTGGCCTGCATCGGTTCGGCGGTCGGCATGGGCAACATCTGGATGTTCCCGACCCGCGTTTCCAAATTCGGCGGCGGCTCGTTCCTGCTGGCCTATTTTCTGTTTGTCTTTGTCATCGGTTTTTCGGGCGTGATCGGGGAGATGGCCTTCGGCCGCGCCACCCGCTCGGGCCCGATCGGCGCCTTTTCCCAGGCTGTGGCCTCGCGCGGCAAAAATCCGCGCATCGGCGCTGCCATTGGCTGTATCCCGGTGCTCGGCTCGCTCGCGCTCGCCATCGGCTATTCGGTGGTGATGGGCTGGATTTTGCGGTACATGCTGGGCTCGTTTACCGGCTCGGTGCTTGCGCCCCAGGGGGTGGACGGGTTTGCCGCCCAGTTTGGCGGCGTTGCGACCGCCTTCGGCAATAACCTGTGCGTCATCCTCAGCTTGGTGATCGCCTTCGGCATCATGGCGTTCGGCATTGCATCGGGCATTGAAAAGGCCAATAAGATCATGATGCCGCTATTTTTCTGCCTGTTTTTAGCCCTTGCGGTGTATATGTTCTTGCAGCCCGGCTCGGCCGAGGGCTACCGCTACATGTTCCGCATCGACCCGGCCGCCTTGCGGCAGCCAGAAACCTGGGTGTATGCACTCGGACAGGCCTTTTTTTCACTGTCCCTGGCCGGAAACGGCACGCTCATCTATGGTTCTTACTTGCGCGACGAGGAGGACATCATCGGTTCGGCCTGGAAGGTGGCCCTGTTTGACACCCTGGCAGCCATGCTGGCCGCGCTGGTCATCATCCCGGCCATGGCGACCGCGGGCAGCCAACTTGACCAAGGTGGCCCTGGGCTGATGTTTATTTTCCTGCCCAACCTGTTCCAGTCCATGCCGGGCAGCCGCCTGATTGTCATTGTGTTCTTTGTGGGCGTATTCCTGGCTGGTATGACCTCGCTCATCAACCTGTATGAAGCGCCGATTGCGACCTTGCAGGAAAAGCTGCACCTGAGCCGTCCGCGTGCGGTGCTGGTGATCGCGGCCATCGGCGTGGTGGTATCGCTGCTCATCCAGGGCATTGTGGAAGGCTGGATGAATTTTGTCTCCATCTATGTGTGCCCGCTGGGCGCCGGACTGGCTGGTATCCTGTTCTATTGGGTATACGGCGAGAAATTTGTGCGCGAACAGGTGCAAAAGGGGAGGGCCAAGCCAGTCGGCCGCTGGCTGGAGCCCATGACCAAATATGTGTTCTGCGGCCTGACGGTCGCGGTCTTTATCCTGGGCGTCCTGACCCCAGGCGGCATCGGTTAACAAAAAAACGGAACCCCTGTGGTTCCGTTTTTTATGCTTGACAAGCCGGTGGCTTGGATTATAATATCTAGTATCGATTTGGAACGGGCGCAAGCGCCCCAAGATCCCAGGAGGCCAAACCATGAACGACGATTTTCTCGGCACCGAACCAGTCGGCCGGCTGCTGTTGCGGCTGGCGCTGCCCACTGTGACCGCCCAGGTCATCAATATGCTCTACAACATCGTGGACCGTATCTATATCGGCCACATCCCCGAAGTCGGTTCACTGGCGCTGACCGGTGTGGGCGTGTGCATGCCGCTGATTATGATTGTGTCCGCTTTTGCGGCCTTTGTCGGCTTTGGCGGCGGGCCGCGCGCGTCCATCTTCCTGGGGAGAGGCGACCGGGAGACCGCCGAAAAGACGCTGGGCAATTGTTTTATGACGCAGATTTTGGTTTCCATTCTGCTGACCGTCGTCCTGCTGCTGGGAAACCGCGATTTCCTGCTGGCCTTTGGCGCGAGCGAAAACACGGTCGAATACGGCGTCGCCTACATGAACCTATACGCCATGGGCACCCTTTTCGTCCAGCTCACGCTGGGCATGAATACCTTCATCACCGCCCAGGGCTTTGCCCGCACCGGCATGCTATCGGTGCTCATCGGCGCGGTGGCCAACATTATTTTGGACCCTATCTTCATCTTCGGGTTCGGTATGGGTGTGCGCGGCGCGGCGCTCGCAACCATCTTATCGCAGGCGCTCTCGTGTGCCTGGGTGCTGGCCTTTCTGTTCGGCAAAAAGACCCAGTTGCGCATCCGCCGCCGCAATCTGCGGCTGGAGCGGCACATCATCCTGCCCAGTTTGGCGCTTGGGTTGTCCTCGTTCATCATGCAGGCGAGCGAAAGCGTGATTTCGGTCTGCTTCAACGCATCGCTTTTGCGCTACGGCGGCGACATCGCGGTCGGCGCCATGACCATCTTGACCAGCGTCATGCAGTTTGCGCTGCTGCCGCTGCAAGGGCTGGGGCAGGGAGCACAGCCCATCATCAGCTACAACTATGGCGCGCGCAACGCGAACCGCATTCGCCAGGCATTCCGGCTGCTGTTGCGGTGCAGCCTGCTGTATTCGTGCACGCTCTGGCTGTGCATTATGCTGTTTCCGCAGGCCTTTGCCATGATGTTCACGTCCAACGCTGCGCTTTTGGAGTTCACCAAACCGGCGCTTCGCATCTATACGGCTTGCCTGTTCCTGTTCGGCATCCAGATGGCCTGCCAGATGACCTTCACCTCGCTCGGCAAGGCGACCTCCTCGATTATTGTCGCGGTCATGCGCAAGTTTGTCCTGCTGCTGCCGCTCATTTATATCATGCCGCATTTGCTGCCGCAGGACCCCACCCGGGCTGTCTATATGGCTGAACCGGTGGCCGATTTCCTGGCCGTGACGTTTACGGCGATTTTGTTCACCTTCCAGTTTAAAAAGGCCATGCAAACCATCGAATAGACGAAAATCCCCTGTGCAAAAGTACAGGGGATTCTTTTATGCGCCAAATTTCTGAATATAGCCCATCACGAAGATGAACAGAACAATCAGCGGCAGGATATAGCTGACATACACGCGCACCCAAGCCGGGAATTTCCAGCCCTTGCCGGTGTCGGCTTCCTGAAGGAAGTTCTTCCAGCCCCAGCCGTACCGCGAGGTACAGAACAGCAGATAGACCATCGAGCCGAGCGGCAGCAGGTTGTTGGAAACAATGAAGTCCTCCAAGTCCTGAATGGTGCCGATGTGCGGAATGCTGACCCCAAAACCGACCACGCACGGGATGGAGATAATCAGCACGACCACAATATTGACCAGCACGGTCTTTTTGCGGCTCCAACCCCACAGGTCCATACCGAACGAGATGATGTTCTCAAACACGGCGATGATGGTCGAAAAGGCCGCAAACGACATGAACACAAAGAACAACGCGCCCCAGATGCGGCCGCCTGCCATCTGGTTGAAGATATTGGGCAGGGTGACAAAAATGAGCGCCGGGCCCTGGCCGGCGTCAACGTGAAACGCTGCCGCAGCCGGGAAGATGATGAGGCCCGCGGTGAGCGCCACAAAGGTATCCAGCACGCCGATACTGAGCGCCTCGCCGGACAGGCTGCGGTCTTTACCGATGTACGAACCAAAGATGGCCAGC
Organism: Butyricicoccus sp.; assembly: GCA_031293105.1. Taxonomy (GTDB): domain Bacteria; phylum Bacillota; class Clostridia; order Oscillospirales; family Butyricicoccaceae; genus Butyricicoccus_B. The sequence continues at coordinate 3,866 of JAUMSA010000269.1, forward strand.
GCACCGATGCCGAGCGACAGGGTGAAGAACGACTGGCCCATGGCCGCAAAGATTGATTCCATCAGACCGCCCTTGGCTTCAAACAGCTTGGAAAAGTCGGGCTTTAGGTAAAATTCCAGACCTTCGGCAGCACCATCCAGCGTTACCGATCGGAACACCAGCACAATCATAATGGCCAACAGAGCGACCATCATCACCTTATTGACCTTTTCCACGCCGTTGCGCAGGCCGCGCGAACAAACCGCAAAACAGATCAGGACGGTAATCACCATCCAGAGGCCCATATACTTCGGGTCGGCCAGCATATTGTTGAAAATGTTGCCGACCTGTTCGGGCGACTGCCCCTCAAATTCGCCGGTAATCATTTTAAAGAAGTAGGCCAACATCCACCCGCCCACGGTCGTATAAAACGCCATGAGCATGTAGTTGCCCAGCATAGCGCCGTAGCTATACAGGTGCCATTTGGTGCCCTTGGGTTCCAGCACGTGGAACGAGCGCGCCGCCGACTGCTGGCTGGCGCGGCCGACCGCAAATTCCATGACCATAATCGGCAGACCCAAAATAATCAAAAACAGCAGATAGACCAGCACGAATGCCGCGCCGCCATACTGTCCAGTGATGTATGGGAAACGCCATACATTGCCCAGGCCGATTGCACAGCCCGCCGAGATCAGGATGAACCCCAACCGGGAACCAAACTTTTCTCTTTCTTTCATACGTATATTTTACCCCCTTTGCGGCCAATTGCCGCGTAGCATCATTATAGCAAAGTTTCCCTAGCGAAACAAGGCTCCTGCCGCGTATGCGGCAAAAAAGATGCCCGTTTTCCGACGAAAAACGGGCATCTTTTACGCATATCCCATAAAGAAACCGGCGGTCAGCGCCAGGAACCCCACGCCGAACACCACCAGCAGCGCCTTCCACTGCGAGCGCAGCCAATCGCCCCATTCCAGGCGGGCGATGCTCAAAATACCGATCAAGCAACCCGAGGTCGGCATGATGAGATGGGCCAGACAACCGCCGATCTGGAACGCCAGCACCGCGATCTGTCGGCTGATGCCCAGACCGTCGGCCAGCGGCGCCATGACCGGCATGGTCAAGGCCGCCTGTCCGGTGTCGCTCGGCACCACAAAACTGAGCCAGAAATGAAAAATGTACATCAGCCACGAGGTCAGCACGCTGGGTAGTTCGCGCAGGACACGGGCCGTCCAATGCAAAATCGTGTTAAGTACCGAAGCGTCGGTCGGGTTGATGCCGCCGAGCAGCAGCACCATGCCCTGTGCCATGCCGACCACCAGCACCGCACCCACCAAATCGGATGCGCCGGACTGAAACGCACGCGGAATGTCGGCAAAGTGCATGCCGCCCAGGTGGAACACGGTGCCCAAAACGCCGACAACGACCGCCATGACAAAAAACAGCGAAGCGATATCGGCCAGGCCATATTCCATATTGATCGTGCCCCAAAGCATCCATGCAATGGAAAAACCGACGGTCAGCAGCACCAGCCGACCGCCGAGCGTGAGCGGCTCACGGCGTTCCCTCAAGTTTTGCAGACGCCCCCGGCAACGCGCGTCGCTCTGATAGGACACCGAACGGTGTGTGCTGGTATGGATGCGCCATGCGTACCAGGTCGTATAGGCCGCCCCGGCCAGGGTCAGCACCAGCCACAGGACAAAGCGGTATTGCGCGCCCGAAAACACCGGCACGCCCGCAATGGTCTGCGCGGTTGTCAGCGCCTTGGGGCTGCACCAGGAGGCGGTAATGCCGAGCTGAGTCGCCACAAAGGTCACCAAAACGCCGGTAACAGCGTCAAAATCCATGCCAATGAGCAGAGGGATAATCAAAATGGCTAAGGGAATTGCGCCTTCACTGAACCCAAACATCGCCCCTGCCAGCGAAAACAGCACAAACAGAAGGGGAGGGAAAAGCATCACGACCCCCTCCGTGCGGTGCAGCACCCGCAGGATGTACTGGTCGATGACGCCAGTGCGCATCAGGATGCCGAATGAGCCGCCAATGACCAGCATATAGGCGATCAAACCGGCCGTTCCGGCCGCCTGTTCGCCGTATTCCAGGCCGGAAAACAGCACATTCATCATGCCTTGCCGCCCATGGGCGGACGGCCCAAACAGCGGCGCCGGATAGACCACCCGCTCGCCGTTTTCATCCAGGATATACCGGAAGCTCTCCGGGTCCACCACGGTTTCGGTCTTTTGTTCGCCGCCGACCAGGGTGGTCACCTGCTTGAGTTCATAGCGCCCGAGCGGCACCAAAAACGTCAGCACCAGCGCAAACGCCATGGCCGCAAAAATCACGATAAACGGATGGGGCGGCTGCAACTTTTTCCTGGTTTTTTCGGTCTTTGTCGATTCTCGCATATTCCCAGCCCCCCCCCTTGCGCAATATTTTTTCCCCCATAAAAAACATTCTACCATTATATTACCGAACTTTCGGCCTATATTCAAGAAAAACCTCAAAATTCCGTCGAAAACCTGCCAAAAACTGCAAAAATCCCGCCGAAATGGCGGGATTTTTTTGATTTTCTTAGACGATTTCCTTGGCCAGGATTTCTTCGCGGCGCTCCATCAGGTCGCCGTTTAACAGCATGTCCACTGCCTTGTCCTCGCCGATGCGGTCGATCATGGCCGCAAAGCGTTCGCCCTTCTTGCCCTGGTCGCGGAAGAGCAGCATGGCTTTTTCGATCATATCGAGCGCCTGCTCCTCGGTGTACAGACCGGGCAGCGGCGTGCCATGGCGGATGATACGGCCCCAGCGGCCGCCGATATACAGCTTGTACGCCACTTCTTCGGCGTAAATCGCATCAAACGGGCACTTGCCCACGCAGTAACCGCAGTTGTTGCACACCGTGGTATCGCGCTGCATCTTGCCGTCCACGACCTTCATGCAGCCCATGCGGCAGAACTTTTCACACAGCTTGCAGCCGCGGCACAGTTCTTCCTTGAACTTGGGCGGGTGCTGGCCGACGATACCAAAATCGTTCAGGTCAGGCTTGATGCAGTTGTTCGGGCAGCCGCCGACCGCAATCTTGAACTTGTGCGGCAGACGTACATTGCCCATACCCTCATAAAACCGCTCGTGCACCTTCTGACCCAGTGCCTGGGTATCATAAAAGCCAAAGACACAGGTCGTGCCTTTGCAGGCCGTAACCGGACGCACACGGGCGCCGGTGCCGCCGGTGGTCAGACCCACGGCTGCCAGTTCCTTGACCACGTCGTCGATGTGTTCATACGGCACGCCCGCAAACTCGACGGTCATACGGGTGGTGAACATGCACACACCGCTGCCGTATTTTTCGGCAATGCGACCGACCGCCTGAAGCTGCTCGGCCGTCAGGGTACCGTTCCCCGTGATGACCCGGCACGAAAAGTTGTCGGTACCGCGGTTGTGCAGGAAGCCCATCAGCTTGACGCGCTGGATATCCTGTTTTGAAATAGCCATATTTCGTTCCTCCTTCAATCTTGGCTTTATTATATCATAGATTATTTGCCCTGCCTAGCGGCGAAATTCATCGAAAAAACACCAAAATCCAGGGGATATGCCAACGCGCGGCCAGGGGTTGACCGCGCGTTTTTTCTTTATATCAATTCATCGTCTGTCACGGGAACGATGTCCGGCTCGACGCTGTCGAGCCGGTCGTTGACCGTCTGTTCGTCGGCAAACTGGCTGACGGGCCAGTATGTATCGTCCTCCAGCCAGGGGACATCACCGAATTCATCGTAAAAATAGATTTCGTCGGGGTTGCTGCGCGACTGGTATACGCTCACATAGCTGCCCAGTTCGCTGTATTCCTGCAAGTCATCCTGGTCCATCCAGTCACCGCCCTGCACCTGTTCCGGGTAGAGCGAGATCATCCACCAGGTATAATCGGATGCCGGATATTCTTCGGGGAATTCCATATCCCCTTCGGTGTTCTGGAACGCCGAATACCAGCCGGCTTCGACATAATCGCCGGCTTGCACCTGATATTGGTCGGTGTCCCCGGTAAAGAAAACCGCGGTAAAGCTGCCGTCCGCCGGCTGCCAAGCGCCGCCGTAGGGAAAGTCCATCTCAGGCTCCGCGTATACATAGTCTGCGTTATCCACCGTTTCTTGAATTTTGGAAAACAGGACCGGTATCAAATTGACGGCCAAAACAGCTAGCACCACGACCAGAACCACAATCTTGGCGTTGCCGCCTTTGGCTTTGCGCTCGGCATTGCCGCCCAGGCTGGGTGCCTGCGTTGTCTCCGTGGACGGTTTGAAGGTCTTATTCCAGCGCGAAACCGAAGGCCGCGCCAATTTGCCGGTCGTTTTGGCCAGCCGGGAAGCATCCTTCTGGAATGCGGGCTTGCGCGCCCCGCACATGGGACATTCGCGCTCGCTGTCGTCATAATGGATACCGCACTGCGGACATTTCATAGAAAAAGCCCCCTTTCCTCTCCTTTCAGAATACCAGAGATTGGGGGGCTTTTCAAGTCCGATTCAGTTACGCGGCCAGCATGGTATACGCCCAATAGCCGAGCACCAGGACACCCAGCACGATGCGGTACCAGCCAAACACCTTGAAGTCGTGGCGCTTGACGTAACCCATCAGGAAGCGGATGGCCAGGAGCGACACGATATAGGCCACCACGGTGCCGACAATGAGCAACAGCCACTCAAACCCGGTATAGCCAAAGCCGAGTTTGAAAAATTTGAGCAGGCTGGCGCCGAACATGACGGGCACAGCCAGGAAAAACGTAAATTCGGCCGCCGCCGGGCGGGAAATGCCGATGGCGATGCTGCCGAGGATGGTCGCGCCCGAGCGCGAGGTGCCCGGGAAGATGGCCGCAATCAGCTGGAATACGCCGATGATAAACGCATCGCCATAGGTGATGTCATGCACCCGAAGCGCGCGCGGCTGTTGGCCGCCGTTGCGGTTTTCCACGGCGATAAACGCAATACCAAACACGATCAGGGCAATACCGACCGTCTGGAAGTTATAAAACAGGGCATTGAGCTGGTCGTCAAACAGCAGGCCGACCACGGCTGCCGGCACACAGGCAATGATGATCTTGAGCCAGAGCCGGAACACCTGCGGATCGGCCACCACCCGGCCGTGGCGGGTGCGCCGCAAGGGGACGAACCGTTTCCAATAAATCGTCAGCACGGCCAAAATCGCGCCGAACTGGATGACGACAAAAAACAATTCCTTAAAGGCTTCGGATGCATCGAGCTGTAAAAATTCATCCACCAGAATCATGTGGCCGGTGCTCGATACGGGCAGCCATTCGGTGATGCCCTCCACGATGCCCAGGAATATGGCCTTGAGTATCTCGATCATGCAAAATCTCCTGTCCTGCCGGCGGCAAACCCGGCTTTTTCTTTATCGTATGCCAAATAGGGGACGGTTATTCGGTGCGCTTAAAGACCCCTTCGGCCGCACCCGACAGGGTAATCGCGCCGTCGGCATAGGTGAAGGTGAGGTTGTTTTCCTCATCGGTCGCGGTGTTGCCGATGCCGCGGGCTACACCGTTCTGGTCGTCTAGCATGTACTCGAACGAGCGCTCATCCATAGGGATGAGTTCGAGCGTGCGGGTGCCGTCCGTAAACGTACCCTCCCAATCGACCACCGCGTCGGTCGCCGGGTCATACAGCTGGAAATCCGAATAGTCGGTCAGTTTGTTTTCGCCGGCGTAGTTGAATTTCTCGCCTGTGCGCTTGTTGACCGCCACCTGGCCCACCGCGGTGTTATCCGACTTTTGCGCCACGAGGAACACATAGTATCCTTCGCCGTCGACTTCGACTTTGGTGTTGCCGTCCAAAATCATATATGTATCGGTGTCAATGGTTTCGGCCAGCAGGTTGCGGGCATCGGACACCGACATATCCGGGCTTTCGGTCACGACCTCGGACGACGCATCCGGCTGTACGTCGGACGCGGAAGACGAAACCGCATCCACGTCCGAAGACGCGGCATACCCTTTTCCTTTTTCACATCCGCCCAGCGCGAACAGGCAGACCGCTGCCAAAGCGATCCAAGCAATCGATTTTCGCATAAGAATTGCCTCCTTTGAAAGCTGCATCTTGGGTGCAGCGCGGCGCCGGCAAAGCCGGCTCCCATCATTCGGTTGGGGAAAACGCAAAGGTTCTCTTGTTATCATACCGGACTTTTTTCAAAAAGGCAACTACAATTTCTTTACAGCACTTTTACCGCCGTCCCGGGCACGGTAAACCAGAATTCAATGCCGCCTTCGACATTGCGCGCCCCGCAGGCGCCACCCAGCACTTCGGCCATGGCCTTGACGATGCTCAGGCCCACGCCGCTGCCGCCCAGCGCGCGCGAGCGCGCCTTGTCGGTGCGGTAAAACTTATCCCACAGGCGGGGCAGTTCGTCCTCAGAAACGCCTTCGCCCTCGTTAAAGACCGTAATCGTCGTGCCTACGCTGTTCTGTTCGGCGGTGATCTGTACGGCGCCGCCCTCGGGCGTGTAGCGGATGGCGTTGGTCAGGTAATTGTCCACCACCTGGGAAAGCATGGTGTCGTCGGTACGGATATGCAGGCCGCAGGGCGTGTATTGCACCTTGAGGCCGCGGCCTTCGGACAGAACCGCCGTCTTTTCCACCGCCGCGCCGATCAGTTCATCCAGATCGACGTCGGTCAAATTGGGCGTTTCGCGTCCCAGTTCCAGCTTGGACAGGTTCAAAAGCTGCATGACCAGATTATTCATGTGCACCGCTTCGTCCGAAATGGTCGAGCAGTAATAATCCCGGTCCTCGGGCGTTTCGGCGATGCCTTCTTTCAGGCCCTCGGCATAGCCCTGGATGAGGGCAATCGGGGTTTTGAGTTCATGCGACACATTGACGATGAATTCCTGCCGCATGGCATCGATTTTTTCCTTTTCCTTAATCTCCTGGCCGAGTTTCCAGTTGGAGCGCCGCAGTTCGGCGATGGTCTCCTCCAAATGCTCGGACAGGCGGTTGATCGACTGGCCGAGCTGGCCGATTTCGTCGCGCACCGGGCCTTCGTATTTCTTGGAAAAATCGAGGTCGGCCATGGCGTTAGCCACATTGCCGATGGCAATGAGCGGCCGGGTGAAATGGCGCGCCACAAAAAACGCCAGACCGATGCAAATAATCAAGGTCAGCCCGCCCGAAATGCCCAAAAACAGCATATTAAACGCCGAGTTCTGTTCCATATAGGTAAACGGGATGCGCGCGACCAGATAGCCGCTGTCCATCTGGCCGACCAGGCACAAAAATTCCTCGCTGCGCTTTTTATCATAGACATTGACGAAATCCACGCCCTGTTTTTGCATCTTGTCGGTGTCCACGGCCTGGAAGGCGCTTTCCACGACCGACAGCCCGTAAAACAGGGTTTCCTGTGAGCTGTCGATGCCGGTGAGCTGTTCGCGCAACACCGAGTCATAGCTGACCGTGCCGTCGCTGCCCACCAGGGTCAGGCGCACACCTTCGGTGTCCTCACTCTGGATGATCTGGTTGATGAGTGCGTCGTTTCCCGTGTCGCTGGCCTGCAAAATATCCTCATAGGTATCCTGCAAGGCGCGTTCGCGCTGCCAAAGATAGTAGTCGTCGTACAGCGTCACGTTCAGCAGCGTGAGCACGCCGACAAAGGCAATCGCAATCGCGCAGATAGCGGCAAAAAATTTAAATTTGATCGAATGGCGCATGGCTGCGTCTCCCTTCATTTCCCGGGAAATCCGAAAAAAAGGAGGACGGGCCAGCCGTCCCCCTTTTTTTATTTCTCGTCCTGTTGGTCGATGTCCTGGAATGCCTCGGCAGCCGATTTGCCGCCGTACAGGATTGCGAACACACCGGGCATATATTTATCAAACATATTGAATCCCACATAGGTCAGGCGGGTGACGATCGAATCGGCCAGACCCTGTTCCGGTTCAAAAACGCCCACCGATTTATAACTGAGTTCCCCGTCGGACAGATCCATCTGGAAATTGCCCAACAGCAGCACATAATTGACGCGCGTGATGTACTCGCTGACCGCCTCCCGCTTGTTTTCGGGGATGTTCATGGGCAGGATGGTGGTAAACAGCGCGGTGCGCGGGTTGACGATGCGCGCGACAAAACGCACATCGGGGGATACTTCGGTATTCATGGAAAAGCGGATCATGCCGCGCTCTTCATCGGTGGAAAAATTGAGTTCTTCGGCCTCATAGACCTGCTTAATCGACAAGATATCAAATGCCATCGGGGATGCACCCTCCTTTTGAAAGTTCTGCCCTTAGTATACCACAAAAGGGCGGCGCTTTCATCCGGCAATTTTAGACCTCAAAGCGGTAGCCATAACCACGCACGGTCTCGATTTTGCTGCCGTATTCGCCCAGCTTGGCGCGCAGCTTTTTGATGTGGGTATCCACCGTGCGCAGGTCGCCAAAATAATCATACCCCCACACGGCGTTTAAAATCTTCTCGCGCGACAGGGCGATGCCGCGGTTGTTTTTAAAATACACCATGAGTTCGTATTCCTTGGGGGTCAGACCGATATCGGTGCCGTGCACCCGCACTTCATGCCGGGCTTCGTCGATATCCAGTTCGCCAAAATGCGCGGCCTGCTCCTGCTGCGGGCCGAGGGCCCGGGCGAGCAAATTTTTTACGCGTGCGCACAGCACCAGCGGCGAAAATGGCTTGGTGACATAATCATCCGCGCCGCCCTGCAAACCGTGCAGCTGGTCGAGTTCCTCAGCGCGGGCGGTCAGCATCATGACCGGCAGCCGCCGGGTGCGCTCGTCCTGCCGGATGCTTTGCAGCACCGCAAAGCCATCCGCGCCCGGCATCATCACGTCCAGGATGGCCAGGTCGATCTCCTTATGTTCGCGCAGCAGCGCAAGTGCCATGGTACCGTCCTCGGCCTCCAGCATGGTGTGGCCGTCCCGTTTTAAAAAATCGGACACCAGGCGCCGGATGCGCGCCTCGTCGTCCGCAATTAAAATCACTGCCATGGGGTTCACTTCCCTTCCTTATGCCGTTAGTATACCGCAAGATTTTGAATATTCGGTGAACAACCCGAACTTTTTTGCAAAAAAAATTTCTCCAGCGGCCCGATTGGGGAAGCCGCTGGAGAAGGGCAGGGGATCAGTGATTTAAAACCATGGCGCGCTTTAAGATATCGAGCGAATAGAGGTGGCCTTCCATCATGCTCATGGTCAGGTCTTCCATCTCGAGCGAAACGACGTCGTTGTAGCCCGACATGCGGACGACCGACAGGAATTCGCTCCACCACTGTTCGCTGTGGCCCGAGCCGACGGCGACAAAGTTCCAGGCGCGGCGGGCAAAATCGTGGATGGTCTTGGTGTCGAGGACACCGTTGGGGTCGACGACATAGCGCTCCAGACGGGCGTCCTTGCCATGTACATGGTACAGCGCACCGGCCGCGCCCAGCACACGGGCGGCAGCCATCGGGTCGCCTGCCTGCCAGAACATGTGCGAGGGGTCGAGGTTCATGCCCACCATGGGGCCGACCGCGTCACGCAGCTTCAGGCAGGTTTCCACATTGTACACGAGCTGGAAGGGGTGGTTTTCCAGTGCAATCTTTTCGATGCCGCATTCCTTAGCCAGCGCCACCAGGCGGGTCCATTCGGGGATGGCGACTTCCTCCCACTGGTACTTGAGCACATCCTGGGTTTCCGGCGGCCACGAAGTGGTGATCCAGACCGGGGTTTTGTCGCCCTTGCAGCCGGCCGGCAAGCCGCTCATCATGACGATTTTCTTGACGCCCAGTTCACCAGCTAAGCGGAAGGTCTTTTCGGTCACGTCCATGTCGTGCTCGTAGGCGAGGGGATTGCCCGCGCAGTTGAGCGAATCGAGGGTCAGGCCGCGGGCGGTAATCTCTTTATACCACTTGTCGCGCGCGCCCTTATCGCTGACGACCGTGTCCAAATCGATATGCGGCGCAGCCGACCAGTTGCCGGTCGCAATCTCGAGCAGGGGGATCTCCTGCTGGACACAGAAATCGAGCGCTTCTTCGTAAGGAAGGGTTAGGGTGCAGGTCTTGATGCCAAGTTTCATAACAGCATTCCTCATTTCTCCGGATGTCTTGCCTTCTCAGGCTACTCTATTACTTCTTCGGCCTTATTGTAGCATAGCGACACGTGCCCGTTCAAGTATTTTGCAATATTTTTTTGATTAAAATATCCGCGTGGTTATTTACTTGCGCCTGCGGGTGTGGTATCATGAAGGTACCGGAAGAGAAGACCGGATTTTGAGATTTGGAATGCAAACGCCCCCGTTTTGCGAAAGGAGAAAAGATCGTTATGCTGAATGTTGGTGTAATCGGCTGCGGCGGCATGGGCCGCGACCACGTGCGCCGTCTGACCCACGTGATTACCTCGACCAAAGTAGTTGCCGTATCCGACGTCTTTGAGGAAGGCGGCCGCAAGGTGGCCGACCAGTACGGCGTCAAGTTCTATAAAGATGGTGTGGACCTCATCCACGACCCCGAAGTCGATGCCGTTGTTGTGTGCACGGCGGATGAATTCCATGCCCCCCTGGTGCTCGCGTGCATCGAAGCGGGTAAGTACGTATTTTGTGAAAAGCCGCTTGCGCCCACAGCCGCTGACTGCATGAAGGTCATCAAGGCTGAAATGGCCTGCGGTCGCCGTCTGGTTCAGGTTGGCTTTATGCGCCGTTACGACAATGGCTACCGTGCGATGAAGAAATTCATCGACGAAGGCAAGATTGGCGCGCCGCTGCTCATCCATGCCTGCCACCGCAATTTCAGCCATGTCCCGGGCCATACCTCGGATATGACCATCGCAAACTCTGGCGTTCACGAACTGGACGTACTGCGTTGGTTGCTGGGCGAAGATTATGTAGCCGGCGGCGTCATCTGCGGCAAGCAGAACCGCGGCGAGGACCCGGCTATCCTGCTTGACCCGCAGGTCATGATTCTGGAAACCAAGTCGGGCGTCCGCATCGACGTGGAGATCAACCAGCACGCCGGCTACGGCTACGATATCCAGTGCGAAGTCGTGGGCGAAAAGGGCGTGGTTTCTCTGCCCGACCCGGCGACTATCCACACCCGTCTGGACTGCCAGGCCGGTTATGAAGTCTATCACGACTGGACCCAGCGCTTTATCCAGGCGTATGATACCGAATTTGAAGAATGGGCGCAGTCGGTCGCCGAGGGCAAGCTGGTCGGCCCGTCCTCGTGGGATGGCTATGCGGCCTGCCTGGGCGCCGATGCCTGCAACCGGGCGCGCAACGAAGGCAAGTATATGCTGCCCATCGAGCTGGAAGAAACCCCGGAATTCTACCGCTAAGCATGCACAAAGGGAAACGAAGTCCATCGTTTCCCTTTTTCTGCATATCTGGCCCCTTGGGGCCGCCTGGGAGGAATGAAGAATGAATCAGTACGAAATCCAAAACACCGACATCCGCATTTCCGGTCTGTCGCTGGGCACCTGGGCCTTTTCGGGCGCCAAGATTTGGGGGGCAGGCGATGACGATGAAGCCATCCGCACGGTGCACTGCGCGATGGAGCGCGGCATTAACCTGTTCGACACCGCCGAGAAATACGGAAACGGCAAGGCCGAAGAGGTTCTGGGCGCCGCACTCAAAGGCCGCCGCGACAAAGCCGTGGTTGCCACCAAGATCTTTACCGACAAACTCCACCACGACGATGTCATCGCCCACTGCGACGCCAGCTTAAAGCGCCTACAAACCGATTACATCGACCTGTATCAAATCCACTGGCCCAATCCCAACATCCCGCTCGAGGAAACCTTCGGCGCGTTTGAAGAACTCAAGCAGGCGGGCAAAATCCGCATGGCCAGCGTGTGCAACGCGGGGCCGAATTGCATCCGCGAAATGGCGCCCTATGGCATTGCGATGAACCAGCTTCCGTATGCACTCATCTGGCGGGTAGCCGAAAAGAAGATCATCCCGGCCACCGAGCAAGCTGGGGTGCCGATCTGGGCTTACGTTCCGCTGGCCCAGGGCCTGCTGACCGGCAAATTCCGCTCGATTGACGACGTGCCCATGGGCCGCCGGGAAACCCGCTTTTACAGCAGCCGCTGGCAGCAGGGTCTGCACCACGACCCGGGCTTTGAAGACGAAATTTTCGCCTTTTTGGACGAACTGGACGCGCTGTGCAAGCGCGGGGGCGTGACTATGGCTCAGGTCGCCCTGCATTTCCTCAAGCGCCGGCCGATCGTCAAGAGCATCCTGATGGGTGCGCGGTCGATTCGCCAGCTCGAGCAGAATCTGGACGCTTACGAGGCCGATGTGCCCGACGACCTGATGGACGAAATCGAAAAAGCCTCCGAACCGCTCAAGGACTGCATGGGCGAAAACGCCGACCTGTGGATCAGCGACGGCGGCGGACGCTTCTATTAAGCCACAAATAAGCCGCAAAAAAACCCGCCTTCTCGGGAAAGAAGGCGGGTTTTTTTAGGTTTCCCCGTAAATATATTCGTTGATGTCCTCCGCGGCCTTGTCCAGGTCATAGACAATATACTGCTCCTGGCTGCCGCCGTATTTCCATTCGCCATCCTTGGGCACACGGCTGTGCTCGATCTGCGGCCGGCCGTTGGCAAACAGGCCCTTGGCCAGCGAGACCATTTCGGTCTTTTTCAGCGAAGTGGTCACGTAGGGCAGCAGGCGCGGCATCATGGTCACCAGTTCGGTGATCGACTTGTCCTGCACGGTTTCAAACATGGCTTCAAGGACAACAGACTGCCGCTCGACGCGTCCCCAGTCGTCGCCCGTGCCGCCCTTGCGGATGCGCGCATAGGTCATGGCCTGGATGCCGTTGAGGTGCTGATATCCGGCTTCTTCAATCAGTTCGGGCTCCATATCAAAGGATTCATAGTATTCTTTGATGTATTTGTTGGCTTCCACCCGTTCTTTTTCGGAGACATCGATGTCCACGCCGCCCACTTCGCCGATCAGATTGGCCATCTGCACAAAGTTGACTTCGGCGTAGTCGGTGATGTTCAAATCAAAGATTTGGTTGATGGTCTTGATGGCCAGCTGCGGGCCGCCATAGCTGTACGCATGGCATAATTTCTGGGTGCCATGGCCTTCGATCTCGACCTCGCTATCGCGCATGAGGGAAATCAGCTTGATGGTACCCGTATCGGCGTTGACCGACATGACCATCATACAGTCCGACCGGGTCGGCTCATCCGGCCGGGTATCCACACCGAACAGCGCGATGTTGGTGATGCCCGACGCCGGTTTGGCGCTGACGGCCAAGTCCGCATCGGACAAGCCCTCCAGCGAGTTATCGTAAGTATAGGAAAATAGAAAACGGTACACGAACAGCCCGGCTGTAATCATCAGCACGGTGAGCACAGCCAGCAGCAGGCAGCGGCGTACAATACGCATCAATCTTCGAAATGACATACTTCCTCCAGACCCAGCTCTTTTGCAATAAGACGCATACGGTCGCGCCGCCCGAAGCACAGGCGGCGCGACCGATAAAATCCATTATCCGTATTTTATCACAATGCGTCCGGAAATTTTAAACAAACTGTAAAGAATTGGCCTCTTTTTGGTATCACTTATTCTTCAAAAGCCAGATTGATAAAATCCTCGGTCACCTGGATGACGCGCATGGTGTTGGTATAGCTGACACGGCCAACCGGCATGCCGGCGGTCACGATGATGACATCACCAACCTTAACATCCATCGTCTCGACCGCGCCGCGTACAGCCTGCATATACAGGTCAGTGCCGCTGGACGGACGGTTCACCAGGCAGGGGATAACGCCCCAGGACATGGTCAGACGGTGGAAGGTCTTTTCCGACGGGGTCGCGCCGACAATCATCTTGCCCGGGCGGCGGCAGGATACCGCACGCGCGGTCGAGCCCGATTCGGTAAAGGCCACGATGCACTTGGCTTCCAGGTCGGTAGCCGCGTTGCATACGGCATGTGCAATGGCGTTGGTCTTGACATCGCCGCGCAGTTCCATTTCCATGAACTCCGGACGGGTGATGCGGCGGCGGTCATAATGGATGCTGGCTTCGGCGTTCTCCGCGATGCGGCTCATGGTCTGCACGGTCTGCACCGGATACTTGCCCACCGAAGTCTCGCCCGACAGCATGATGGCGCTGGTGCCGTCATAAACGGCGTTTGCAACGTCGGATACCTCGGCGCGGGTCGGGCGCGGATTCTTGGCCATGCTCTCGAGCATCTGGGTCGCGGTCACAACGCGCTTGCCGCGGGAGACACACTTCTTAATCAGGCACTTCTGGATTTCCGGCAGCTCCTCGAACGGCACTTCGACGCCCAGGTCGCCGCGGGCTACCATGATGCCCTGTACTTCGTCCAGGATGGCGTCAATGTTGTGTACGCCTTCCATGTTCTCGATCTTGGCGATGATCTGTACATCCTCGCAGTTCTGCTCCTTGAGGATGGCCTTCAGGTCCTTCATGTCCTGTGCCGAACGGCAGAACGAAGCGGCGATAAAGTCAATGCCCTGCGTGCAGCCAAAGACGATGTCCGCGCGGTCCTTCTCGGAAATGTAGGGCATATTCAGCTTGATGCCCGGTACATTGACCGACTTGCGGTTGGACAGCGGGCCGCCGTTGAGCGCACGGCAAACGATGTCGGTGCCGCCGCGGATTTCGGTTACTTCAAAAGCCACCAGGCCATCGTCGATGAGGATACGGGTGCCAACCTGCACGTCGGCCGGCAGGCCCTCGTACGAAATGGAAACGATGGTGTTGTCGCCTTCGATATCGCGGGTGGTCAGGGTGAATTCCTGGCCTTCCTGAATCTCGATCTTACCATCCTTGTAAGTCTTGGTGCGGATTTCCGGACCCTTGGTGTCCAGCATAATGCCGATGGGCAGGCCGAGCTCTGCGCGGGCAGCCTTGACCATATCCATACGGTTCTTGTGTTCTTCGTGCGAGCCATGGCTAAAGTTAAATCGCGCCACGTTCATGCCCGCCTTCATCATGTCCTTCAATACCTCGCCCTGATCGGTCGCCGGGCCCAGCGTACAAATGATTTTTGTTCTCCTCATTGGTACTCCATACCTCACTTCACAACTAAAACCTGCAAAATCAAAATTTTGCCTTCACCTATTATGTTATTCCGTTCTTTTTTTATATCATTTGCGTACTTTTCACAACCCCAACCCGCCCTTCGCACGCGCTGCCCCCACATTTTCAT
>JAUMSA010000283.1 GCA_031293105.1 Butyricicoccus sp.
GTGTATAAGAGACAGGTTGTGCAGCACCTGGGCGCCCAGGCTGGCCAGTTCGAGCATTTCATCGTAGGTAATCGCCGACAGCTTGCGGGCGTCGGGCACCAGGCGCGGGTCGGCCGTATACACGCCGTCCACGTCGGTGTAGATCTGGCACAGGTCGGCATTGAGCGACGCCGCGATGGCGACCGCCGTGGTATCCGAGCCGCCGCGGCCCAGGGTGGTGATGTCGTCCTGCTTGTTGATGCCCTGGAAGCCGGCCACGATGACGATGCGGTTGCGGTCGAGTTCCGAGCGGATGCGCTCCGCCGTAACCTTGCGGATGCGCGCTTCCGAGTAGTTGATGTCGGTTTCCACACCGGCCTGCCAGCCGGTCAGCGAGATGACCGGATAGCCCATCTTCTGGATGGCCATGGCCAGCAGCGACATGGAAATCATTTCGCCGGTGGACAGCAGCACATCCATCTCGCGCTTGGACGGACGGTCGTTGATCTCAGCCGCCTTGGCAATGAGGTCGTCGGTCGTGTCGCCCTGGGCGGAAACCACGACAACCACCTGGTTGCCTTCCTTGTAAGCCGAGGTGGCAATATCGGCCACATTGAAAATGCGTTCGGTGTTGGCAACCGAGGTGCCGCCGAACTTCTGAACGATCAGACTCATGGTTCTTGTTTTCCTCCTTATATCCCCTTACCGGGGAAAACGCGCCATGCGCGCCTTGTTCTCTTGCTTATACTACCGTGCGGACCACGGCCCCGACCTCGTCGCACACCAGCCGGATGGGCTTCCAGTGCGGGAAATTCTGTTCGCAGTACATCTGCGCCCGGGACAGGTAGGTCTTGTCGTGCGAGGCGACCACCGCGATGATGGACGGCCCAGCGCCCGAGATGAACGCGCCCAGCGCGCCCATGGCCTTGGCCGCGTGCATGACCTCGCGCCCGTCCGGAATGAGGTCAAAGCGGTAGGGCTGGTGCAGGCAGTCGCCCATGGCGACGCCCAGGTTTTCCAGCTTGCCGGTGGTCAGCGAGCCGGCCAGCAGGGCCGCGCGCGCTAGGTTAAACACCGCGTCATGGTGGCGGATGGTCTGCGGCAGGGCGGCACGTGCCTTTTCAGTGGACAGTTCAAAGTCCGGGATAAAGGTGATGAAATCCACCTGCCCGTTCATGGGCACGCGCACGCTCCACACCTTGCCGTATTCGAGCAGCGCCACGCAGAAGCCGCCCAGGATGGCGGGCGTGGAGTTGTCCGGATGGCCTTCGATGGACGCGGCCAGGTCGATGATGTTCTCCCGGTCGAGCGGATTGCCCAGAAGGGCATTGGCGCCCAGGATACCCGCGACCGTGCAGGCCGAGGACGAACCCAAGCCGCGTGTCTGCGGGATGTCGCATTGCTCGATGATCTTGAGACCCTTGAGCGGCTTGCCGCAGATGTCGTACACCTTTTTGGCACACTGGTAGATGAGGTTGTTCTCATCGGTCGGGATGGATTCGCCCGCCGCAGCCGAAATGTCGATGTGGTCGGACTCCTCCATCTGGATGACATTATATAAATCAAGCGCAATGCCGATCGAGTCGTAACCCGAACCCATGTTGGCGCTTGTCGCAGGGACCTTTACTTCTATCATTCTATTCTCCCGGATTACAAAACGCGCATCTTGGCCGCCGCACCGGCAAACTTGGCTTCTGCTTCGTCGGTGGTCATCGAGTCGGTGATCTGGGCCGCCTGGCCGTCCATGCGGACATACCAGCGGCTTGCCAGCGTACCCAGCGGGCGCAGCAGATGCTTGGAGCCGTCGCCCCATTCGATCGGACGGCGCTTTTCGCGGTGCGCGATGGCGTCCATCATATCGGCTACCACAGCCGAAGCGGTCGCGAGCTTGCCCGCGCCCTTGCCGTAGAACATCACGTCGCCGGTCGCGTTGCCGTCGATCATGATGGCGTTAAAGACGTCCTCGACCGCTGCCAGCGGATGCTCCTTCGGGATAAGGTGCGGTGCCACATAGGCATAAGCCGTGCCGTCGTCGCAGCGGACCGCGCGGCCGATGAGCTTAATCACATAGCCCAGCTTGCCGGCTTCTTCGACGTCCCGGAGGGTGATCTTGGTGATGCCTTCGCACGAAACCTCGTTCGGGTCGAACTTGTCGCCAAACGCCAGATCGGATAGGATGCTGATCTTGCGGCAGGCGTCATGGCCTTCGATGTCGGCCGTCGGGTCCTTTTCGGCGTAGCCGTTGGCCTGCGCCTGCTTGAGGGCATCCTCAAAGGATACGCCCTTGTGAATCATTTCGGACAGGATATAGTTGGTCGTGCCGTTCAGGATGCCACGGATTTCCAAAATCTCATTGGCTGCCAGGCACTGAATCATGGGGCGGATGACCGGGATGCCGCCGCCAACCGAAGCTTCAAACAGATAATTGACGTTCTTTTCCTTGGCGATTTGCAGCAGTTCTTCCCCGCGGGTGGCCACCAGTTCCTTGTTGGAGGTGCACACGCTCTTGCCGGCGAGCAGGCAGCGCTTGGTAAACTCATACGCCGCGCCGACGCCGCCCATCACCTCGGCAACCACGGTCACCTCGGGGTCGTTCTCGATCACCGAAAAGTCGGATACAAATTTATCGCCGTACGGCAGATGCGAAAAATCGCGCAGATCGAGCACATAC
>JAUMSA010000175.1 GCA_031293105.1 Butyricicoccus sp.
ACCGGGAAAATATCGCGCGCGCGGCGCTCGAGGAAACCCGGCAGAGCGAACAGGCTGCCGCGCTGGCCAGCCAGCAAGCGGCGCGTCAGAAGCACTGCGAACAACTGGACGCCGACCACAACAAATACCAGGACGAACTGCGGCAGGTGCAAGAAGCCGTCGCGCAGCAGGAGCAGGCCAAGGCCCGTTCGGCTGGCCTGCGGGACACGCTGCGTGAACAGATCGATGTGTGCAAGGGCACACATTTTCAGTTGGAACTGGCCCAAACGGCCGCACAGGCCGGCCTAGATGGCATGGACGGCCGGCGCGACACCCTGGGCCGCGATCTGGACGAGACCGAGCGCCAGCTCGCCGCCGAGGAAGCCGTGCAGGCCGGGTATCAGACCAAGCTGACCGCCTGTCGCGAACAGGCGGCCCGGGTCAAAAACCAGCTGGCCGGGATGGCGCAAAAGGCCGGACACCGTAAGCAGCATGCCGAAGAACAGGCCGCCGCTCTGGCATCTGCCCAGGCGGCCCTGACCGACTGCGACAACCGCATCCACATGCTGCGCGATATGCAGAAGGAATATGAGGGCTTTTCCCGCGCAGTCAAGCTGACCATGAAGCGGGCCGAGAGTGGTGCACAGAAGGGCGTGCATGGCCCGGTATCCGCCCTGATTTCGGTCGATGGCCGGTTCGTGACCGCCATTGAAACCGCGCTGGGCGCGGCGTCGTCCCATATTGTCGTAGAAACCTCGCAGGACGCCAAAGCGGCCATCGCGTTCTTAAAGCGCAGCGACAGTGGCCGCGCGACCTTCCTGCCCATGGATACCATCCGGCCAGCATCGCTCAAGGAGAGCGGCTTTGCCGACAGGCCGGGCTGCTACGGCGCTGCCGATGCGCTCGTGACCTGTGAGCCGCCCTACCGCGCGATTGTACAGAACCTGCTGGCGCGCACGGTCGTGGCCGAGGATATGGATGCCGCTCTGACAATTGCCAAGGCGTATCATCACCGATTCCGCATCGTGACGCTCGATGGGCAGGTCATCCAGGCGGGCGGCGCGATGACCGGCGGCTCGGTGTCCAAGACCTCGGGCGCGCTGGCGCGCACCGAAACTCTGCACCGCCTGACCGCACAGCGGGACACCCTGCAAGCGAAGGTGAAGCAGGCCGAACTGGACCTCATCCAGGCCAAGGAAGCCGTCGCGGCGCTGGAAAACGACCAAAAGGCCTTGCAGGCGCAGGCCGCGCAGACGCAGGAGGAAGAAACCCGCCTGACGGCCATGCTGGCCCAGCACGGCGCGCTGCTTGACAGCGTGTGCGCGCGGCGGGATGCGCTTCAGCTCGAGCGGGACAATCTGGCCGCGGCCAAGCAAACCTATGAAGATACGATTGCGCAAAAGCGTGCCGCGCTCGAAGTGGGCAAGCAGCAGATGCAGCGATTGGAAACCGAATGCGCCGCGCATGAGGCCGCACTTGCCAAGGCCGAAGAGGCGCTCACCGCCTATGCGGCGCGGTCGGTCGCGCTGCGCACAGCGGCAGCAGAGAACCGTACCGAAGCGGCAACCGAGCGGCGTGCGCTGGACGATTTGCATAGACTTCAGCAGGAGATGGAAAGCGGTCTAAAAAATGCTGCGCAGATGCGCGAAGAATTTGCCGCCAAAATCGAGCAAAGTACCAAGGAACTCGAGCAGGCGCATGCCGATGCACAGGCGGATGACGCCCGTGCCCAGCAGCTGCGCGACCGCATCACCCAAGCAGCTGGGGAACGCATGCAGTTCGAAGGGCAAAAGACCCAGGCTGACAAACAGGCTCAGGCACAAAATGAGGATATCCGCAACCTGGAACGCGAAAGCGCCCGGCTGGATGCTCAGCTGGCCCAGTACAAGGAGCGGGAAAATCAAATCCTGACCCGCATGTGGGAAAATTATGAACTGACCCCCACACCAGCGGCCGCTGTGGCGCAGCCGCTCGAGGATACCGCGCAGGCGCAGATGCGCGCGCGGTCGCTGCGCGACCAGATGCGCGGACTGGGCAACGTCAATCTGGACGCCGTGGAGGAATACCAGGCGCTTATGGAGCGGTTTACTTTCCTCGGCGAACAGAAGGACGACCTAGAAACCGCCCAGCGCGACCTGTACAAGGTTATCGACCAGCTGACCGTGCAGATGAAAGAGGTCTTTGCCTCGGAATTTGCCAAGCTGAACACCTATTTTGGACAGACCTTCCGCGAGATTTTCGGCGGCGGCCATGCCGAGCTTCAGCTGGCCGATACGTCGGATATCTTGAACTGCGGCATCGATATTTTGGTGTCGCCGCCCGGCAAGGCGGTCAAGACCATCACCTTGCTGTCGGGCGGGGAAAAGGCCTTTGTGGCCATTGCGCTCTATTTTGCAATCTTAAAGCTGCGGCCCACGCCGTTTTCGGTGCTCGACGAGATCGAAGCCGCGCTCGATGATGTCAATGTTGCCCGGTTCGCCCAGTACGTCAAGCGCCTGAGCGACCGCACGCAGTTTATCGTTATCACCCACCGCCGCGGCACCATGGAAGTGGCCGATATGCTCTACGGCGTGACCATGCAGGAGCGGGGCGTCAGCCGGATGCTCATGCTCAATCTTGCCGAAGGCGAAAAGCAGTTTGGAAAAGAAATGAATGGAAATTAGGAGATAGAAGGAGTTTGTATGGGATTTTTTGATAAGATCAAATCTGGCCTGAAGAAAACCACCCAGGCAGTCACCCAGCAGTTTGAGGACATCATGGCGTCGTTCGTCGCCGTGGATGACGACCTGCTCGACGAATTGGAAGAAGCGATGATTCTGTCCGACCTGGGCGCAGGCGTGGCTGCCAAGGCGCGCGAAGAAGTCAAAACACGCGCCCAGCACCAGAAGGTCGGCACGGCCGCCGAGCTGCGCTGCCTGCTCAAGGACGTGCTCACCGACATGATGCTGGAAGATACCGCACTCGACCTGTCGGGCAGTCCGACGGTCATTCTGGTCATTGGCGTCAATGGCGTGGGCAAGACCACGTCCATCGGCAAGCTGGCCGCGCGCTATGTATCCGAAGGCAAGCGGGTCATGTTGGCCGCCGCCGAT
>JAUMSA010000303.1 GCA_031293105.1 Butyricicoccus sp.
ATAAGAGACAGGAGCTGGGGCCCGCTCGAGCAGCTGGGTGCCTTGACCGTGTACGACCGCACCCCTAACAATTCGGAAGAAATTCTCCGCCGCATCGGCGATGCGGAAATTCTCTATACCAGTAAAACCCCTCTCTCGGCATCCACCCTACAGGCTTGCCCCAACCTGCGCTTTATCTGCGTGCTGGCAACCGGCTACAACATTGTCGATGTCGCAGCCGCGACCGCGCAAAGCATCACGGTCTGCAATATCCCGACTTATGGCACCGCGGCTGTCGGCCAATTTGCCATTGCGCTGCTGCTGGAAATCTGCCATCACATTGGCCACCACAATCAGGCCGTACACGAAGGACGCTGGTCCTCGTGCCCCGATTGGTGTTTCTGGGATTATCCCCTGATCGAACTGGCCGGCAAGACCATGGGCATCCTTGGTTTTGGCCGCATCGGACAAACGACCGGCCGCATCGCCAAAGCCCTCGGTATGCGTGTTTTGGCTTTTGATACAACGCCCAATGACAGCGGCCGAGAAATCGCCGAATACGTATCGCTCGACACTCTGCTTGCCGAGTCGGATGTGATCTCGGTGCATTGCCCCTTGTTTGATGATACCCGCGGCATCATCTGCAAAGCGAACATTGATAAAATGAAGGATGGCGTCATTCTGCTGAACAACAGCCGCGGCCCGCTCGTCGTGGAACAGGATTTGGCGGATGCCCTCAACAGCGGCAAGGTCTATGCCGCCGGTTTGGATGTGGTGGCGACCGAGCCCATCCAGCCGGATAATCCGCTGCTTTCGGCCAAAAATTGCATCATCACACCGCATATCAGCTGGGCTTCCAAGGAAAGCCGGCAGCGTCTGATGGATATTGCGGTGGACAACCTCCGTCAGTTCCTGCAGGGTACGCCGATCAACACCGTGCAGGCGCATTGATTTTTTGAATCACCCAAAAAAGCGACTTTCTCCCGAGTTGAGAAAGTCGCTTTTTGCTATGCGGTTTATTTGGTTGGATGGTAGTCGTTACGCCAGGAAACCGAAGAAATCTTATACGGAATCGCCTGGTACGAGGAATCGGAAATCGTCCGGGTATCCAGATCAAAGGTGTAGTTTTGTCGGAAGATCAGACAGTTTTTATCCGACGGATTTCGATTGCCGCCGAATACCAGATTGCCCAGCGAATAGACGATTGGTTTGCCTTGATAGATCTCGACCTCCTGCGCCACATGCGGGTGGTGTCCAATGACGAGATCGGCGCCCTGGTCGATGCAGTAGCGCCCAATGGCCTGCTGGGTGGCGTTGCTGTGATAGGATTTTTCCACGCCCCAATGGTAATTGAATACAATAATATCGGCGCCGCGGGCACGCAAATTTTGAATGGCCAAGGTGATAAATTGTTTCTGCAAGGCGTCAAACGACCAGCCGACGTTGGATACAAAACCGATGCGGACCCCTTTGACCGTTACAATCGGCTGGAGTCCATAAGCGGAAACATCTACATAAGGGGACAGATATCGGACAGTATCGTCATAACCGCTTTGCAGATAATCCATCGAATGGTTGTTGGCGAGTGTGACCACGTCGATGCTGCCGTCCTCCAGTATTTTTGCATATGCCGGATTCCCCTTAAATACAAAGGTCTTGCTGGCACTGGCATTCGAGGTGGTCAGGGTGCCTTCGAAGTTTACCATGGTGAGGTCGTCGCTAAAAAACTCGGGGATGCCGGAGAAAAAGTAGGCCGCTCCTTTTTGGTCATATATTTCGTCGAACGAATTGCTATACGCTGAACCGCGGTTGCGTCCGAACGTGCAGTCGCCGCCAAAGGTGAGTGCCAGCTGCACACTGTTGTATCCTGTCGTATCGCGCCAACCCGCATAGACATCCTGGATTGCCAGCGACGACTGCATGCGCTGCACCGATAAAATGGCCTGCTCCACCGTATACGTATCCATCGGATGGAATTTGCCGTCCCAGCCGCCCATAATCGCCTGTCCACCGGCATCGGTACGGCCGGAAATGTACTTCACCGAGATCACTGCCCAACGCGGGATTTCGTAGCTGTCGGCAAATTGCTGCGGTACTTGATTGGCTTCCGAAAAGCCCAGCGCGCCCATGCACCGCTCCATCATGGCAGCGGCTTCGGCACGAGTTACCGGGTCCGCGGGACGGAACAAACCGTCTGAACCACTGACGATACCAAGCTGTGCTGCGATCTCAATGTACACACTCTTCGTATCCGTAAAACTGCCGGTGGCGACAAAGGGCAAGCCGTTGTCGAGCGGGTCACCCCAAGGCTCCTCAGCCTCTGTGGGCGTTTCGACAGCCGGAGTGCCTTCCTCTGGCTCTTCCATAGCCGGTTCGTTGGTGTCCGTACTTTCTTCCGCCGGTGGTTCCCCCACATCGGTATCCGTTTCCAGACTCTCCTGCTCGCTCGTGTCTACATTGTCCTCGACGGGCGGCTCGCTGGATTCTTCCGATTCCGCAGGCTGGGCTGGGGTCAACGAGGGCGCCTGCAAAGCAATGCCAAACTGGGCGATCAGATCGTCCATCGAAACCTGACGCTCATGCGCGATCAAATCCACGGTCAGCCGGGCCAACTCGCCCCGCGTGATCGGACGGGTATAGTCGGTGCCCAGGTCGAAATCCTCCGACACGGCACCGCTTTCATAGGCGCTCTGTACCTGGTTTTCGGCCCATGTGCTCATATACACCGCGGAAC
>JAUMSA010000315.1 GCA_031293105.1 Butyricicoccus sp.
CATCAACCACACCGGTCTGGGACAGTGGCAGGGCCTGACGCATCAGGGCCTGCTGTACGTCTATGGCCCAGACTGGGACGAGCGCGTGCTGCAAGCCGCGCGCCAAGCCGATGCGCTGCCGGAGGGCCTTGTCGGCGCGAGCCGCGCCGTGCAGGGCGTCTGTGTCCGCGCGCTGGCCGCGAGCGGCGACAGCCTGTACCGTCTGTTCTGCGCGCTGGCCGCGCAGATGGAAGATAAACCACAATAGAAAACCCCGCCACAAGGCGGGGTTTTTGTTTTGTCCCAGCGGCGGATTTACGGCTGGAACGTCCAGCCAAAGTCCTGATGATAGATCATCTGGCGGGTCATGCCGCCGTCGATGCAGATATTCTCTCCAGTGATAAATCCGGCCTTGTCCGAGCAGAGAAACAGCACCATGTTGGCGATATCCAGCGGATTGCCGACCCGTCCCGCGGGCTGCTGCACGGCATCCGGCCCCTCATACACGGTAAAATCGGTATCAATCCAGCCCGGGGAAATCGAGTTAACCCGCACTTTGCCCGCCAGACTGACGGCCAGGGCGTGGGTCAGCGCCGCGATGCCGCCTTTGGCGGCCGTATAGCTCTCGGTTTGGGGCTGGCTCATCCGGTCCCGGGAGGAGGAAATGTTCACGATGGCCGCCCCCGGTGCAAAATGTGGAGCAAACCGTTTGGTCAGATAAAACGGCGCCGTGACCCCCACCCGCAGGGCATAGTTGAATTCCTCATAAGTGCATGCGTCCAGCCCTTTCATCAGCGGCAGCGCATTGTTGATGAGAAAATCCACCCGTCCATAATCGGCAATCACCCGGTCGGCAAAGGCATCGAGCACCGCTTGCTCGGCCAGATCGCCCTCAAAATAACCGCCCGGCAGCCGGTCGATGCCGCACACCTGTGCTCCCGCCTTGCGAAATTCCTCCGCAATGGTTTTACCGATTCCCTTGGCCGCGCCAGTCACGACCACAACCCGATCTTGAAACATGCCCTGCCCTCCTTAAATAATGATACCTTCGCAGTGGTCGATCTCATGCTGGATGATCTGCGCCGTCCAGTCGGTGAAGGTCTTGAAACGCTCCTGAAACTTATCGTTCTGATAACGCACCTTAATGGACTTCCACCGTTTGGTTTTCCGAACGCCGGTGAGCGAAAGGCAGCCCTCCTCGGTTTCATACGCCCCGGACTGCTTGATGATCTCCGGGTTGAACATGACCATGTACTTGCCCTCGTTGTCAAACACGATGATGCGTTTGTTGACCCCGATCATGTTGGCGGCCATCCCGACGCAGCCGTCCTTGTGTGCTTCCAGCGTTTCCAGCAGGTCGGCTGCGACCGCCAAGTCCTCCGGCGTGGCCGGCTCGGCCTTTTGGGCCAGAAAGGCCTCGTCTTTGCAGATTTCTCGAATCATTGTAGGTTCTCCCTTCCCTGGTTGTCTTTTGCCTTTATTATACCTGCTCCGGGGAACAGCGGCAAGGTGCGGTATCCTTCTGCAACGCGGCGCGACCGCAAGGACCGCATGAGCATGTATTCGGGCTTGGAGGTGCGTGTCCCCTTCTGCGACCACCGCATCGTCGAATATGCCTACAACATGCCCTGGAACCTTAAGGCCTGGGACGGCCGGGAAAAAGGCATTGTCCGCAAGGCGTTCGAGAACGACCTGCCCGAATCCATCGTCTGGCGCAAAAAGTCGCCCTACCCCAAGACCTTCTCACCCGAATATACCGCGCTGGTGTCCTCCTATGTGCGGCAGATTATGCAGGATGAACATTCGTATATCCCCAAGCTGTTCCGCGCCGAAGCCATCGAGGAACTGCTGCTCGAACCGGATTCCATGCCCGAACCGTGGTATGGACAGCTCATGCGCGGGCCGCAGGTGTTCGCCTACCTCATTCAGCTCGACCGATGGTTTAAAAAATACCGCATCGAGCTGGTGTAAAAAAACGAGCCCTTCCCGGCTCGGAGAACGGCTCGTTTCACGTGAAACATGGCTTATCTTTTTTTACGGCCAAACCATTCGGTGAGCGTTTCGACGATCACCTGATGGTCGTCCAGGTGCGGCAGGCCGGATACCGCGATGACACCCACCTGCCCGATGCCGCGCACGATCAGCGGAAAACCGCCGCCGCACATGGCAAATTCCATGGGGGCCAAACGTTCGCCTGCCATGGTCAGGCCCTTCAATTCAAATTCAGCCCACACCCGCAAAGAGGATTTTCCGAACTGATTGACCGTATTGATCTTGCGTTGCAGCCAATCGACATTGTGCTTGGCCGCCCCTTCGGTCACATGCTGGAACACACGCAGGCCGTTGATTTCAATGGCCACGGCAACGCCTTGTCCAAAGGGTTTGGCATGTTCGATCAGGTGCAGCCCGAACTCCAACGCATCCTCCCGGGAAAACGAAAAAAACTGAAACCGTTCTTCCTGCAAGGTGCAGGATTCCAAGATGGTTGCATACTCTTCCATAAGTTTTAATCCCCTTTCCATCATAAATCCTCTACGCTTCTCTTACTTTCATTATAAATCGCTCGTCCGGGGAAGGCAATGCCCGAAAGGCCGCCCGGCACTGAAAATTTTTGCAGAAGGAGTCTTTGTATGAACGATCCCCGAAATACGGCGGTGGGTTATCTGGTGGTGGCAGTATCCACGGCGCGCAATGCCATCCCGATTGAAAACGCGCTCGTGACCGTGTCTTCACTCGATGAAAATGGGCAGACCGAATTGCTGTTCACCACCCGCAC
>JAUMSA010000023.1 GCA_031293105.1 Butyricicoccus sp.
GTATGGGGTTTAACCGGAACCAAGAGCCCTTGGTGTCAAGCTGTCCGGATTTTTTCAATTTGCCGAGTTCGGCAGACATGGCAGTACGTTCGACGCCCAGATAATCCGCTAAAGTCTGCCGGTCGCAGGGGATGACAAATTCCGCGCTTCCTTGCTGCTTTGCCTGATCGGAGAGATAGGCCAGCAGCTTGTCCTTGGTGGTTTTTTGCGACATATACCGGATTTTTTGGGTAAACGCCAGATTTTTTTGCGCTAATCCCTGCAACATATTTTCAATCAAAAGACTGTGAAAATGGCAGGTATGCGAGCATAGGGTCAGAATCCGACGGCAGTTTAAGAGAAGTACCTCGCTGTCCTTGACGGCGAGAACGCTAGCAGGCATATGGTGTAGCTGAGCGCAGGAAAATGCCTCTCCAAAGGAGTCACCGGGCTGTAAGATGGATAATACACTGCGGTTTCCATAATAGTCATCCTGCACCACCTGTACGCCGCCGGAGAGGACAACCCCCACCAGCTGGGCAGGCTCCCCCTCCAAAAAGACCGGGTCACCCTTGGCAATCGTGATAAATTTTGCACCAAGGCAGCCCATCATGGATTCCAAATCTTCCCTCCCAATGCCGCAGAACAGTGGGCATCGGGATAAAATCGAAAAATGATTGTTCATAAATTCCTCCGATGTTGGAATTCCAACATCCATTTTGCAATGATTATAGTACAATACAAGCATAACGTCAAGCACACCGGTTTGGAGGAGGAAGGAACATGATTCGGAAGATTATCGAGATCGATCAAGAAAAGTGCAATGGCTGCGGCGCTTGCGCGGAAGCTTGTCATGAGGGTGCCATTGGAATGGTCAACGGAAAGGCCAAGCTGCTTCGGGATGACTACTGCGATGGACTGGGCGATTGCCTGCCGACCTGCCCCGCCGGCGCCATCACCTTTGTGGAGCGGGAAGCGGCGGCGTATAATGAACAGGCGGTTCTGGAGAACCAGAAGAAGAAGAAGGCGATTCCATCGGGTTGCCCCGGTCATCAGATGCGGCAATTTCATCCTAAGCAGGAAGCGTCGGCGCCCGTATCGGCTCCGTCGCAACTGGGACAGTGGCCTTGTCAGATTAAGTTGGTTCCGGTCAATGCGCCCTATTTCGAAGGCGCCAAGCTGCTGATTGCTGCCGACTGTACGGCTTTTGCTTATGCGAACCTGCATCAGGAGTTCATGCGCGGCAAAATTACTCTGATTGGATGCCCGAAGCTGGACAGCGTGGATTATAGCGAAAAGCTCACCGAAATTATCCGGAACAACAACATTCAGAGCGTTACCATCGTGCGCATGGAGGTACCTTGCTGCGGCGGATTGGAGTTTGCGGCCAAAAAGGCGCTGCAAGAGAGCGGCAAATTTCTTCCCTGGCAGGTGGTGACCATTTCGGTCGATGGAAAGATTTTGGACTGAGCCAGAGTACACCCGAACAAATAGGATAGAATAGAAACAAGGAGGTACAATAATGCACGTGAAAATGAAAAACATCAAGCAGGCGGAGGTCCTGGTTTTGAAGGACCAGATTGCTTATCAGGAAGGTCAGGTGGTTAGCAAGACCCTGGCGCAGAACGATGCCCTAAGCATTACTTTGTTCTCCTTTGCCAAGGGGGAGGAGATCAGCACCCATGAATCGGGCGGCGACGCTTTTGTCACCTGCCTGGATGGCGTGGGCAAAATCACCATCGACGGGGTCGATTATCTTTTGCACGAAGGCGAATCCATTGTCATGCCCGCTGGGCATCCCCATGCCGTATATGGAGAAGAAGCCTTTAAGATGCTGTTAGTGGTTGTATTTTAAGAAAAGGAGTGTTGGATATGAAAGTGTTTGTCGATCCGGATACTTGCATTGGCTGTGGCCTTTGCTGCGGAACGTGCGACGCCGTGTTTCGCATGACCGATGATGGGAAAGCCGAAGCCTATCAGGCAGCTACCGCTGAGAACCAGGGCGAGGTACAGAGCGCCATCGACTCCTGCCCGGTATCGGCCATCCGCTGGGAGGACTAACGATGCCTGGGCCTTGTGGAGTGGGCATTGGACAAATTTCACAGCGGTCCTGTCAAAATATAAAGAAAAAATACCCGGTTGCAGCCAACGCAACCGGGCATTTTTTTATCAGGGCCATTGCCCAAAAACGAAAAAGCCGTTATTTCTTAAGCTATGCAGGAACTGGTCATCTATGACAAGACCGATCCGTGGAGAAGAAGACGGTTGAAATCCAACTTTAAAGAATATCAATATACTCGCCGCTCAGCGCCTTATTCATGCTTCGGATTGCGCAGAACTTGCCACACATAGAACAGCTATCCTCGTGCTCCGGGGCACGGTCATCACGTATCGCCTTTGCGGTTTCGGGGTCGATGGAGCATTCCCATTGCTTTTCCCAATCAAAGGTACGGCGTGCATCTGCCATGGCATCATCCAGATCTCTTGCATGCGGAACTTTCTTGGCAATATCCGCTGCATGAGCGGCAATACGGGAGGCAATGATACCCTGCTTCACATCGTCCACATTTGGCAAAGCCAAGTGTTCTGCGGGGGTTACATAGCAAAGGAAAGCGGCGCCGGAGGCGGCAGCAATCGCACCGCCGATAGCAGAGGTGATATGGTCATATCCGGGCGCAATGTCGGTAACGATAGGGCCGAGCACATAAAAAGGTGCCCCCATGCAAATGGTCTGCTGCAGTTTCATATTGGCCTCGATCTGGTCCATAGGCATGTGTCCGGGGCCTTCCACCATGACCTGCACATCCTTTTCCCAGGCACGTTTGGTCAGTTCGCCAAGACGGACCAGTTCTTCAATCTGGCAAACGTCGCTACCGTCGGCAAGACAACCGGGGCGGCAAGCATCGCCAAGCGAAATCGTCACATCATATTCACGGCAAATGTCCAGAATTTCATCAAAGTATTCGTAGAAGGGGTTTTCCTCACCGGTCATGCTCATCCACGCAAAGACCAAGGAGCCGCCACGCGAAACGATATTCATTTTTCTCTTGTGTTTGCGAATTTGCTCAATGGTTTTACGAGTAATGCCGCAATGGAGCGTCACAAAGTCCACACCGTCTTCTGCGTGAAGTGTTACCACGTCGATAAAATCCCTCGCGGTAAGGGTGGCAAGGTCGCGCTGATAGTGGATAACACTGTCATAGACAGGAACCGTGCCGATCATAGCCGGGCATTCTGCGGTCAGCTTTCTGCGGAAAGGCTGCGTATTGCCGTGGGAGGACAGATCCATGATGGCTTCTGCGCCCAGATCGACCGCTGACATGACTTTTTCCATCTCAACATTATAGTCTTTGCAGTCACGGGATACGCCGAGGTTTACATTGATCTTGGTGCGCAGCATTGAGCCGACGCCATTGGGATCGATGCAGGTGTGCAGCTTGTTGGCACAAATGACGACCTGTCCTTTGGCGACAAGTTCACGAATTTCTTCTTCCGTACGATACTCTTTTGTCGCGACCGCTTTCATTTCGGGGGTGATGATGCCACGCCGTGCGGCATCCATTTGTGTTGTGTAGTTTCTCATCACTGATTTTCCTTTCCGGCAGATATTTATTTTGAAAATTCAAAATTCAGAGCAAAAGCGCACGATTCAAAATACAATAAAAAAACGGAAGCCACCTTTGATTGGTAGCTTCCGTAAAATACTGCTGTTGTTCCCAATATTGATCTATTAGGCATCCCTACGTTGGCATTATCCAAATCAGGTTCTAGGTCGAAGGTTATACCTTCCTCTCAGCCTGTAACACAAGCTCCCTTCGTATTCAATTGGCAAAAGAAAAGGGCATCCATTGCATGGATAAACCAGAAATCAAGCGGGCGATTTCTACCATGCTCGATATCCGGGATAAGAGACAAAGGTTATACCTTGCTCTCGGCTTATTGCATAAGCTATCTATAAATATACACCCAAATTCAGCTCTTTACAAGAGAGTTTTGAGAGAGATTAAAAATGTTCATAAAAGGCATTGCCTTTTGAGTGGATTGCATTCGATCGTATTGTGCGCATATCATTGAGGACGAAAATCGAAAAAGGATAGAACGCATCGTGGTTTACGCGATCCTTATTTTTATCTGTAAACCGTCGAAGTCACCCGAAGGGAGACGATCAAGAGGGGAACAGCATAAAAAGTGAATTGTCAAACTAAGTGCAACAGGAATTGAGTTCAAAGTCCCATAATTCCTGAGCAGAATGGAAGTTAAGAACCTTGCGAGGCCTGGCGTTAATCAACGCCAGGTTTCGTTTTAGTGTAGCAGGAGCGACGCGAG
>JAUMSA010000035.1 GCA_031293105.1 Butyricicoccus sp.
GCTCTTTGCCCTTATGCTTATTTTATCAAAGCTTTCTTTTCAATAAAATTTATAGTTTTTTCAAAGGGTTTTAAAAAGGGGGGTTCGGAATCAACCTACCCTCCTTTTTGAGAAGAAGAGAATTTAGGCATCACCATTGAACGCATGGACGGCGTCGATCATGGCCACCACATTTTCAATGGGTGTATTGCATTGTACAATATGAATGGAATTGAAAATATAACCTCCATTCTTGGAAAAGATGTCGCAGCGGCGAAGCACCTGCTCCCGTACTTCCTCCGGCGTTCCGAAGGGCAGTACCTTCTGGGTATCGACACCACCGCCCCAGTATAGAATCTGATCGCCAAAATCATCCTTCAACCGCTGCGGGTCCATACCCGCAGCCGAACATTGTACGGGATTGAGCGAATCGAATCCGGCGGTAATAAATTTCGGAATAAACGGATAGACCGCGCCGCACGAATGCTTGAGCGTTTTCCAGTTGGTATTTTGGTGAATCCAGCCGTTTACCTTTTGATAATACGGCATATAAAATTCATCAAAGGTATCGAGGGAACACATCTGGGAACTCTGCGTGCCAAAATCGGTGCCGCAGATGTAGATGATGTCGACCGCGTCCCCAGCAATATCATGGAGCTTCTTCCAATTCTCGATTACAAAATCGGTTTGCTTTTCAAACACCTCATGCACATATTCCGGATAGAGCAGCGGCGCCATGTACCAGTCCGCGACCGTTCGAATCCCTTTGGGATGCTTGAGGCCCGGCCCTGCGATCTGGGAAGCATCGCCCAAGGCAGCGCCGCCGGGGTCCAGCACCACGGCTCGTTTGCTGCCCTTATATTTGGTGATCTCCTGCTTATAATAGGCCAATTCTTTTTCCGAAATCGGCCCGTACTCTTCCAAATTATCTGCCGGGTCCATCTGATCCTCATCGATTTCCTGCGGCCGTTCAATGTTGTCAAAATAGTAGCCGCCCGCCGGCATGTGCCCGCTGGGCGGGGCCGACCGGTCGCCCTGCGGATAGATCAAATAGCCACCCTTTCCATCGTCGGAGACTTCAAACTGTTCGGGCACCAACAAATCGACGCCAAACAGGCGGAATTCTTTCCATTTCCCCGTATCTTCGATGCCAAAACACCCGTGAAATGCGCGAATCATTTCCACGTCCGTGCCAATGGCATCCTTCAAGTCGTCCTCAATCAGCCCGGTCATGCCAAAGATATCCCACAGCTTGATCGGCCGCTTTTCCAAGCCATAATACTGGCGCAATTTATCCAAAATAGTGACATGCATTTGGGAACAGCTCATGCCGCCAAAATCAATCGGCACTTTATCCGGCTGTTTGTGGGCAAATGCACATTGTACGCGCTCCTTGGATGTCATAAAAGTTCCCTCATTTCGCTTTGAATTTACGCTTTGACGCGGTTCTTCTGCTCATCGGCGACAACCGCTACGATGATGATAACGCCCTTGACGATCTCCTGCCAGTAGGAGGAAACGCCCAGCATATTCAGTCCGGCATTGAGTACGCCAATAACCATCGCACCGATTAAAACACCGAAAATCGAACCGGAACCGCCCATCATGCTCGTGCCGCCGATGACGCTGCCGGCAATTGCATCGAGTTCATAACCATCGGCCGCACTCGGCGAACCAGATGCAACACGGGCTGCCAGAATCACACCGGCCAGGCCGCAGCAGAATCCACCAAATGTGTAGATGAGCACCTTATATTTGAAAATATTGATGCCGGAAATGACCGCCGCTTTTTCGTTGCCGCCAATGGCGCGGGTATATTGTCCGAATTTCATGTGATCGAGCAAAATCCAGCTGACCACGGTCAGAACAATCAGCCAAACAATGGGGGTCGGGATACCCAGCAGCCGGCCGCCGCCCCACCAGCGAAAGCTTTCACTCAGACGGGACACGGGCTTGCCGTTGGTAATCAGCAGCGCGATGCCGCGGGTAATGGTCGTCATACCCAAGGTTGCGATAAAGGGCGGGATGCGGGTAATCGAGATCAGCAGGCCGTTGACCAAGCCGATCAAAATACCGATCACCGCACCGGCCAGCACCGAAACGACGCCCGGCATTGTGGTCTGCGCCAGATAAGCGGCTACCACGCCAGCCAGAGCCATATAAGCGCCCAACCCCAGGTCGATGCCGGTTGTGATGATGATAAAGGTTACGCCATAGCCAATGATGGCATACACCGAAATCTGCTTGAGAACGTTTGAAAAATTCGACAGTCGGAAGAAGTTCGGTTCCAAAATCGAAATGACAGCGACCATCACAATCAGCACAAGCAGCATGCCATATTTTTCGCTGATCCGCTTTATTTGTTGTTTATTCATCCCTGCGCCTCCTCAAAATCATCCAGTTCCCCTGCCGCATAACTCAGGATTTTTTCCTGTGTGGCGTCTTTTGCATCCAAAATGCCGGTTACCTTGCCTTCATGCATCACAACCACCCGGTCGCTCATGCCCAAAATTTCAGGCAATTCGGAGGAGATCATGATAATGGCCTTCCCCTGACCAGCCAAGTCGCTCATCAGCCGGTAAATTTCCGATTTGGCGCCGATATCAATACCGCGGGTGGGTTCGTCCAAAATCAAAATATCCGGGTCGGTCAGCATCCAGCGGGATAGCAAAACCTTCTGCTGGTTGCCGCCCGAAAGCAATTCCACCTTCTGACGGATGGACGGCGTGCGGATGTTGAATTTCTTGGTTTCGGCCTGACAGGTGTCGGCCATTTTTTTATGCTGCAAAAAGCCATGGGAAGTGAAAAGGTTCAGATTGGCCATGGTGATGTTTTCCTGCACGGAAAGCACCAGATACAGGCCGGTCAGTTTGCGGTCTTCGGTCAAAAAGGCCATTTTATGCGCAATGGCGTCCTTCGGGGAGCGGATTTCGACTTTCTGCCCGTGCAGAAAGACCTCGCCGCTTTCCCGCCGGGTGACGCCGAACAAGGACTGGATCACCTCGGAACGCCCGGCGCCCATCAGGCCGGCCATGCCGACGATTTCCCCGCTGCGCACGTCAAAACTGACATTGCGGAATTCCTTTTTGCGGGTGAAATTGCGGATGGACAAAACGGTATCACCGATTTTCGCTTTTTCTTTCTGGTATACGTTGGACAGGTCGCGCCCAACCATCAGCCGGATGAGCGAATCCTTATCCAGCTCGGTCGCCGGTTTCGCATCAATGAACTTGCCATCGCGCAAAACCGTGATATCGTCCGCGATTTCAAACACTTCGTCCATTTTATGGGTAATATAGATGATCGAAATGCCCTGCTTTTTCATGTCGGCAATCATCTCAAACAGATGGCGGACCTCGGCTTCGGTAATGGCCGAGGTGGGCTCGTCCATAATCAGCAGGTCGGCATTGTAGGAAATCGCCTTGGCAATTTCAATCATCTGTGTATTGGCCATACTTAAATTTTTCATTTTTTCGGTTGCCGAAACCG
>JAUMSA010000112.1 GCA_031293105.1 Butyricicoccus sp.
CGGGAAGCCCCTCGGTGATCTGATTGTAGATGTGGTGCGGCATACCGCAGAAAAAGCCGCTTCAACCTGATAGCCCATCATTGATAACACGCCCACGCTTATGATATAATTGCCATAGAGCAAAAGTATTGTAAGCGTGGGTTGTTTCTTTAGAAGGAGGATTTTTAACGGTGAAACAACCTTACAATACTACGATTTACAACACGGCGCTTTATATGAGATTGAGCCGGGACGATGAAAACTATGGTGACAGCGTAAGCATTGAAACACAGCGGACAATCCTGCAACAGTACGCAAAGGAACAGGGGCTTCATGTAGTCGGTGAGTATGTGGACGATGGCTGGTCGGGGACGAACTTTGAACGCCCGGATTTTCAGCGCATGATGGACGATATGGAAGCCGGAAAAGTAAACTGCATTGTCACGAAAGACCTTTCCCGTTTCGGGCGGGAACATGTGATGATGGACTACTATCTGGAATTTCTGTTCCCGGAAAAACGGGTGCGCTACATCGCCGTTGCGGAGAATGAGGACACAGAAAAAGGGCTTTCCGATTTTGTCCCGTTCAAAAACCTGTTCAATGAGTGGTTTGCGAAAGATACGAGCCGCAAGGTAAAGGCCGCTTTCAAAGCGAAGTTTGCCACAGGACAGCGTATCGGCGCCTATGCTCCCATCGGGTACAGGAAACACCCGGAAATCAAAAACAAGCTGATAATCGACGAGGAAACCCGCTGGATAGTGGAGAAGATTTTTGACCTTGCCATTCATGGCAGAGGGGCGGCCAGTATCACAAGAATACTGATTGCGGAAAAGGTTCCCACGCCGGGATTTATCAACTTCCAGCGTGACGGGACTTTCGCAAACATCTATGCGGGTGCACCGGAGGAAAAAAGCTACGCATGGACGATAGCGCAGGTCAAGAGCATTATGAAAGATGAAACCTATATCGGCCATACCATTCACTACCGGGAAACGAACATTTCCTTTAAGAACAAGCGGAGGGTACGCAAGCCCCAAAGTGAATGGGTGCGGGTGGAGAACACGCAGGAGCCGATTATCAGCGAGCAGGTTTTCCGGCAGGTACAGGAGCAGATAGCAAACCGCCGCAGGAAGTGCAAGGATGGTACAATGCAGATTTTTTCCGGATTGGTAAAATGTGCGGATTGCGGCTGGTCGCTGTCCTATGGGGAGAACAGGCAGAACAGCAAGCCTTACGGCCATTATCATTGTAGCAAGTACGGGCAGGGCACACGCCAATGCTCCATGCACTATATCCGTTATGATGTGCTTTATGCCTATGTCCTCTCCCGTCTGCAATACTGGTCGGGACTGGTACAACATGATGAAGAACGGCTCTTGAAGCGGCTGTTAAATGCCACTGATAAGGGACAGGCCGCCGCAAGAAAGAAGCAGGCCGCAGAACTGAAAAAGGCAGAGAAGCGAAAAGCCGAAGTCGATACTTTGTTTGCCCGGATGTATGAGGACTGGGCGGCGGGGCGTATCACGGAATACAACTTCTCTATGCTGTCCGGGAAGTACCAAAGCGAACAGGCTGAACTGGACGAAAAGATTGAGCGGCTTCAATCCGCTATCACCACTGAAAGCCAGAACGCCGCAGACGCAGAAAAATGGATTGCCTTGATGAAAGAGTGCGTCAATCCAACGGAACTGACCGCCGAACTTTTGAATACGCTGATTGAAAAAATCGTTGTCCATGAAGCGGTCAAAGGTGAGGACGGAAGCAGGGAACAGGAGGTAGAAATCTTCTACCGCTTTATCGGCAAGATTGATTGAATGACACCAATATCTTTAACTATGTGATACCGGATTGTCCGTGCCGGATTCTGATATGCTGATCTCCCTATCGGAAGCGCTTGAGACACCCGTGAGCACTTTGCTCGGAGAGCCTGTGATTGAGTCAGAGGTTGATGCCATAAAAGCGATCTCCGAAAAGCTGGAGATTATCAATTTGCAGCTTGCACAGAGAACGATACTTAGAAGGAAAATCCTTCATTGGCTGCTAATTTCATTATGCGTGGTCATCGTGGCAATTTCTGTGGTCTTAGTCGTAGTAAATAGTCCTTACCTGGGTTGGGATTATAGCGACCCGGAACTCGCCGTTGCAGGCACGGCTTTTCATGCGTTTGAATGGTTGTTTGTCAGGTTGGCCCCCATTATCCTGATAGCGGCAATCGTTGGAATTTGTTTGACGCGGAAAAAAGCATAAAGCATCTTTCTAGAAGGCAGTCCCAAGGGTCGTGCTGTGTAAACGCTACCGGACAAATATGAGCACGCAAAATCGGGCAGTGAATGTGGATTTCCGGTATGCTAAATCCAGAAGGACGGTGTGACCAATGGATTGGGTAACAAGCATTCATCAGGCGATCCAGTATATCGAGGAACATCTCCGGGAGGAGCTGACCACCCGCGAGATCGCACAGCAGGCGGCCCTGTCTCCCTTTTACTTTCAGAAGGGCTTTGCCATGCTGTGCGGTATGACGGTGGGCGACTATATCCGCCAGCGCCGGCTCTCCGCCGCCGGGCTGGAGATCCTCACGACGGACCGCAAGATCATCGACATCGCGCTGGAGTTCGGCTACGATTCTCCGGATAGCTTTACCAAGGCCTTTACCCGATTCCATGGCCTCACACCTGCCGCACTGCGAAAAAGCGGAGGCGCGGTCCGTTCCTTTGCTCCGCTTCGGATCAAAGTGACATTGGAAGGTGGTCAAAACATGGATTGCAAAATTATGAAAAAAGAGGCGTTCACGGTCCTCTGCCGGGTAAAGACTTTCAAGTATGAAGACGCCGTGGATCAGGTTCCCAAGTTTTGGGCAGAGCATTTTAACACAGGGGGCGGCAAAGTGGTATGCGGTATGTATGGCATCAACTTGGATGAGAGTATGGGCGGCAACGAATTTGAATATCTTATCGCCGACAACTATAATCCTGCTCAGGAGATCCCCGACGGCTTCACTACCCGCACCATCCCAGCCCATACTTGGGCTGTGTTCCCCTGTACCGGCCGGATGCCCCAAGCTCTTCAAAGTTTAAACCAGCAAATCTTTTCCCAGTGGGTGCCTATAAACCCAGACTATAAGATCGCCGCTGGTATCAATGTGGAGTTGTATAGCGACGCCAGCAAGTTTGAGAACGGCGCTCAAGACCAGGATTACTACTGCGAGGTCTGGATCCCAGTGGAAAAGAAATAAAACTCATCCCCCACAGCGTTTTAAGAATGGCACATTGTCATGAATAAGGTTAACCCAAAACTCTGTGTGAACTCCATTTGAAATGCAAATAAAGCAAATTTATTCAGGGCGGTAGCCGGGAAATCCGGGCTACCGCCTTTTTAACAATATAACGCCAATGGGACTATGTATATTTTCCGCTCCTGTACAAATTGCTTTCCGCATCCAACCACTTCTTCCGAATCACAGGATATGGTGCTGCATTTGTAAGGCAAGTCGGATATCTCCCCTTGTATTATAGAGTAGTAGTTTTTAAGGCCCCTCTCCAAGGGCTGTGCTACACTGTAAGGGATGCTGTGGATTGGTGCATCTCCCCTACCACAAGATGGTTCAAGAAAGGTTCCAACCACAGCCCCTTACAATTTTGTTAATCAGTTAAATACCGCCAGACGGTTTATGTGGAACAAGGCTACAAAAGTAAGGCGCACTGTGGATGCAGCATCATATTTTTATCGTTGGAGGTATTTTGTTATGGTGGTTTCTGTTGGCATCGATGTTTCAAAAGATAAACATGACTGCTTCATCATCAGCTCAGAGGGCGAAGTCGTGTTCGCAATCCCCAACACCATGGACGGGTTCCACGGCCTGTTGCATAGAATTCACGATTGTACCGCACCACAGGACAAAATAAAAGTAGGGCTTGAGGCAACCGGACATTATAGCTACAATCTGCTTGGTTTTCTTCTTGACAACGGTCTGGCCACCTATGTCCTGAATCCTTTGCGCACAAACCTTTACCGAAAGAGCCTCAGTCTGCGAAAGACCAAGACCGACCGGGTGGATGCGCGAACGATTGCTTCTATGCTGTTATCCGATGTGGGCCTCAAACCCTACACAGATACAGCATACCACAACGAGGAGTTAAAGTCACTGACCAGATACCGTTTTGACAAGGTAAAAGAGCGTGCCAAGCTGAAATGTTCTATCGCTCGATTGGTCTGCATTCTGTTCCCGGAATTGGAAAAACTCGTTTCTTCTCTGCATATTGCTTCTGTCTACGCTCTACTGGAAGAATTCCCTGGTGCCAAACAGATTGCCACGGCCCATTTAGCAAGACTGAAAGCACTACTCGAAACCGCCTCCAAAGGCCGCCACAAACGGGATATGGCTCTTGAAATACGAGATGCCGCCAGAAACTCTATTGGTTCTCGGATGCCTGCCAAGTCTCTTGAATTACAGCATACCATTCGTCTCATCCGTGAATTGGATCATGAAATTGCTGAAATTGAAGAACAGATCCAGTCCATTATGGATGAACTCCATTCTCCCATTACCACCATCCCCGGTTTGGGCTTCCGTATGGCCGCTATGATTCTGGCTGAAGTTGGCGACTTCACCCGCTTTGACTCCCCGGACAAACTGTTGGCTTATGCCGGAATGTCCCCCTCAACTTACCAGTCCGGACAGCTCAAAAATTGCTACCCGCACATGGAAAAGCGTGGCTCCCGATACTTACGCTACGCACTTTACAACGCAACCAAGTATGTCTGCCACTGGGACCCGGCTTTTGCTGATTATCTCGCCAAGAAGCGTGCGGAGGGAAAACACTACAATATTGCCATCTCTCACGCTGCCAAGAAATTAGTACGTTTAATTTTTGCCTTGGAGAAATCCAGACAGCCCTATTGTAGTTTGGCAGCATAACCAGTTCTTATTAGCCTGCACCGGGGTTCTTATGAACCTCTACTTTGTTATACCTTTTCGAGCGCCATCTGTTTTTCTGCCACTACCATCCTTTTGAGGGTTGACACTTAATAGTTAATCTTTCTTACAGGGTGTGATAGTACAGGAAGGTATCGCGGTAGGTGCCGTCCTTGGCCTGGAAGCCGCCGGGCACCATGCCGATGCGCTGGAAGCCCAGGGTTTCATACAGCCGAATGGCGCGTTCGTTACCCTTGACGACCGCGTTGAAAATCAGAAGCCGGTAGCCCAAACGGGCAGCCTGCTGCATGCAGTCGCGCACCAGCTTTTCGCCGATGTGCTGGCCACGCAGGCTGGACGATACCGCATAGCTGGCGTTGCATTGGTGGCCGCACCGGCCGACGTTGTTCGGGTGCAGAATATACAGACCCACGACCTGACCCTCCGCCCGGGCGACGCCGACAAAGTCCTGCTTTGCAAAGAATTCCTTGCCGCTGTCCAGCGTCAAAGGCTCGCGCTGCGGGAAGGCTTCGCCTTCCTCCACCACTTCGTTCCATACCTCGATCATCCCGGCCACATCGTCCGGCCGGTAGGCTTCTACCAAAATGTCCATCTTCCATTCCCTCCTGTCATGGAAAAAGGACGGGCGGGTCCATGCCCGCCCGTCCCGGCTTTTGCATTTACTTCATGTCAAACCCATCGCGCGGCTTGCCATTATTCCGCGGCTGGAAACCGCGGCGCGGCGGACGCACCGGGCCATCGGGCGCGATGACGACCCGGCGACCGGGTTCGGTACCGGTCGAATAGGTGGTCACACCCCGGAAATCCTGGAGCGACGCATGGATGATGCGGCGTTCATAGGGATTCATGGGCTCGAGCGTCATAGCCTTGTGATACTTGGACACCTTGGCCGCCATCTTGCGGGCCAGGCGTTCCAAGCTTTCTGCGCGCTTGGCGCGATAGTTTTCGGTATCGATGGTCAGGCGCAGATGCTCTTCGGAATTCTTGTTGAGCACCAGGCTGGTCAGGTACTGGATGGCATCCAGCGTATCGCCGCGGCGACCGATGACCGGGCCCATATCCGGGCCGGCGATGTCGATGCGCACGTGGTCGGGTTCGCTGATGTTCAGCACGGTTGCCTTGCCCTGAATGTCCATCTTTTCGAGCAGACCGTCGATAAACTGTACAGCTTCACGGGCCGGCTGCGGAATCTTGTCCTCTTCCATCGGCACCGGATCGATATACGGCACAATCGGCGGATGGCTCGGACGCTCTTCGCGCGGTGCGCGGGGAGCGCGTTCAGCGCGCGGCGCACGGGGCTTGTCAGCCTTCTTTTCCTTCTTGACCGGAGCCGCTTCGCCCTTGGGCGCTGCCTTAACAAGGTGCGGCGTGGTCAGACGCGGATCGTCGGGCGCCACATCCTGGAACACCGGACGGGTCTGCGCCGGCTTCTTTTCCGGCGCCTTTTCGGGCTCCGGCTGGGGTGCAGGAGCAGGAGCTGCCACCGGCTCTTCGTCGGGCACTTCATAGGTTACGCGAATCTTGGCATCGGTCGCACCAATGCCGAGGAAGCCTTTTTTACCGTTATCCAAAACTTCGACCGAAACGTCGTCCCGGTCCATATGAAGGAATTCCAGCGCTTTTTCAATCGCAATGTCGCGGGTTGCACCGGTCATTTCAATGCTTTTCTGCATATCTTATGCCTCCCCCTTGTTCTTCTTCTTTTTTCCTGACTCAGGCTCGTCCTCATTGACCAAATGCCGTTTTCGTATGATTTTGGTCATGACAATTTCCTGTATGCAGGTGAAGATGTTGTTGAAAATCCAGTAGATGCCGATTGCGGCCGGGAACTGGAAGGCGAAATAAATACTCATCAGCGGCATGAGGTAAATCATCATCTTCATGCTGCCCTGTACCTGATTTTTCTGCATCCGCTGGAGGATCCAGGACGACATAAAAGCCGACAGGCCGGACAGAATCGGGATGAGCACCAGCACGCTCAGGGTGAGTGTGGGCTTGACCGACAAATCCAGACCGAAGAAATTAAAGTTCATCGGCTGGAGCAGCTTGGCGATGTTGTCCGACAGGCTGGCAACCTCGGGGTCGAGTTTGCCGTTGTGGAAGAACTGGTTGCAGGCCTGCGCGATCTGGGTCTGCACGGTGTAAGCGTTCTTCTGTGTGATCTCAATGCCGACCTTTTGCGCCAGCAGATTGATATCCTCACCCACATCGCCCGGCAAGCCGCCGGACAGGCCCATCATGAAGTTCATGGGCTTGACGACCGCATAATACAGGCCCATCATGACGATCAGAGGGATGAACGTCGGCAGACAACCCGACATCGGGCTGACGCCTTCCTTTTCATACAGCTTGCTGATCTCTTCATTCATCTTGACCTTATTGTTGGCGTATTTCTTCTGAATCTGCTGCATCTTCCCCTGCAAAGCAGACATACGCATCATATTCTTTTTGCCGTGGTAGGAGATCGGCAGGATGACCAGCTTAACCAGCAGGGCAAACAAAATAATTGCCAGACCGTAGGACTGTACTGCTCCATAAATGATGTTGAGCAGCATACCCAGCGGCCGGACAATAATGATACCAAAAATATCACCCATGTGTTACATTATCCTCCAAAATAAGAGTTGGCGTTTTCCGCCTCGGGCGGCGGACACTCTCCCCTTCTTTCACTCGACTGGCGGCGTCAGGGGACCGGATCATAAACGTCGTGCTTGGAAAACGGATGGCACCGGCAGATGCGCTTGAACGCCAGCCATCCCCCTTTGAGCGCCCCATATTTTTCGATCGCCTCCACCGCATATTGCGAGCAGGTGGGGATATACCGGCAGCGGGGCGCGATGCCGGGCGAAATATGCTTTTGATAAAAGTGGATTGCTGCCAAAAAAAAGCGTTTCACGCTTTTTCGCCTCCATTTTCCGGACGGACCAGACCAAGCTGCCGCATAGCGCGCAGCAGTTCCCGCTCGGTGCGGGCGCAATTTGTGCCGACCATGCGTGTGCGAGCAACCAAAACGAAGTCATAGCCTGTCATGATCTCTTGTTCGTGCAGACGATAGGCCTCCCGCAGCAGGCGCTTGATGCGGTTGCGCACCACGGCGCCGCCGAGCTTGGGGCTGACCGTCAGGCCGATGCGACTGACCGGACGGCGGTTTTTGAGCGCATAGACCACCAAAAATGGGGTCGCGGCCGATTTTCCGCGCCGGTACAGCCGACGGAATTCATAATTCTGTTTGATACGATAGGTGTGTTTCATACAACGCTCCTGTCAAAAATAAAGAGCGGAAAAGCCCGGCCCTTCCGAAACTCGGAAGATGACCGGCTTTTATATCGCAGGCACGATTCAGATGCTTTTTCCCTGCGATCTGCCCGGCGGGAGAAAAAAATCCGCATTTCACCCCCGCCGAACCGAATCTT
This sequence comes from Butyricicoccus sp., assembly GCA_031293105.1. Classification (GTDB taxonomy): domain Bacteria; phylum Bacillota; class Clostridia; order Oscillospirales; family Butyricicoccaceae; genus Butyricicoccus_B. The sequence continues at coordinate 8,326 of JAUMSA010000112.1, forward strand.
TCCTGGCAGAAATGCGAAAGAGCTTTGAAAAAAGGGCCGCGAAAAACGACGGCCCTCATAAAAATTCCCGGCAAGAGCCGGAAAAGCGACGCAAAACGTCAAAAATCCCCTTAGTGGGTCAGGCGAGCGCGGCCCTTTGCGCGGCGGCGAGCCAGCACCTTGCGGCCGTTCGAGGTCGACATTCTCTTGCGGAAACCATGTTCCTTGCTGCGCTGACGCTTCTTCGGCTGGTAAGTTCTCAGCATCTCTCTAGCACCTCCTACTGCAATCTTATTACGTGGGCACCGGCACAGGTCCAAACTACCACATCTTGCGGCGGTTTCGACATATGTCGCTGCCTGTCCAATGCAATCTGAATCAGTATTTATTATAGGCACAAACAGCGGTCCCTGTCAAGTTTTTTTTCCTTCCTGCGCGCGTCTTCCCCACGGCCGCCGTTTGTACACAGGGTCTGTGGGGCCTTTCAGGACGACTAGACCTCTTTTCCTACCAAAACGCCCGGGAAATCGCCTCTTTTTCCAGTTTCATCGCCTTTTATGTCCAATTGTCATTGCTGGGACAAAATTTTACCCAAAATCCGAATGTGTATATCCTGTGGAAAACTTTTCGAAACCGCGAATTTTCATTGAAAGCCCCTTGTGGATTGTGCTATTATTAGTATTGAGTAGCACTCGGTAAATGGAGGAGAGATGAAAGAAAAATGAACGGTCCTAACGACATTCTCAAAATGGCGCTTTCCTATATGGAAAAGACCATCAACCCGGTCACGCTGTCGGCCTGGTTCGACGACGCCGAGGTGGTCAGTTTTGCCGGCGACCGGCTCACGCTGCGCGCATCCGGCCAATTTAAAAAGGAGATCATCGAAAGCCGTTTTATGCAGCCGCTTTCCGACGCGCTGGCCCAGCTGTTGGGCGGCCCCATCCAGGTATCTGTGATCGTGGGCGACGAAGCCCCTACCGAAAACACCCTGGTCGGCCTGTCGTTCGACGATGAATACACCTTCGAACACTTTATCGTCGGTTCGTCCAACAAATTTGCCCATGCTGCCGCCATCGCGGTAGCCAACAGCCCGGCGGAAAACTACAATCCCCTATTTATCTATGGCCAATCGGGTCTGGGCAAGACCCACTTGCTGCATGCAATCGGCAATGTTGTGCACCAAAACCATCCAGATTTCCGCATCATCTATGTCAAGGGCGAGGATTTCACCAACGAACTGGTCACCGCCATCCAGGAAGGCGACGTGCAGTCCTTCCGCGGCAAATACCGCATGGCCGACCTGCTCCTCATCGACGATATTCAGTTTATCGCCGGCAAAGAGCGCACACAAGAGGAATTTTTCCATACCTTCAATGCCCTCTATGAATCGGGCAAGCAGCTAGTGCTGACCTCCGACCGGCCGCCCAAAGAGATGAACACCCTGGAAGACCGCATGAAGACCCGGTTCGAATGGGGCCTTCTGGCCGACATCCAGCCGCCCGACCTGGAAACCCGTCTGGCCATCATCAACGCCAAGGCGTTAAAGCTGGGATTTGAGCTGCCACGCGACATCATGTACCAGATCGCGGAAAATCTGCAATCCAACGTCCGCCAGCTGGAAGGCACGGTCAAAAAGATCAAGGCCAAGCACGAGCTCAACGGCGAACCGATCTCGGCCGAACTGGTGGATACGGTCATCGAGGAGGTCAAGTCCATCAATCCGGGCCTGAACCCCACCCCGGACATGATCTTAAAAACGGTATCCAACTTCTATTCCATGCCGGTCGATCAGATTCTGGCCAATAAGCGCTCCAAGGACACCGTCCGTCCCCGACAGATGGCGATGTATTTGGTCCGCAAGCTGACCAGCTATTCTCTGCCCGAAATCGGCAAGGTCTTTGGCCGCGACCATACGACGGTCATGCATGCGTGCAACAAGATCGAAGACGAGCGCAAACAGAGCGCCGAGACCGACGACATCATCCGCACGCTGATCGAGAACATCCAAAACCTATAACGCCCCGCCGTCCTGCAAGTTTTCCTGCAAAAAGAAGGCGAACGGGCGGCGGTTTTTGTCTACCCTAGACGTAACAAAACGTTCCCTTTTAGAACAAAACAAACGCACCCTCTGCACAAAGTTATCCACATTTCGCCTGTGGAATCCACAAGGATAACCTGGGGATGAAATTTCGGATTTTTAGATTCTCCTGTTTCATCCACTCCTGTCCCCATGCCCTTGTGGACGAGCAAACGCCCGGCTCCCCTGCAAAAAAGTAAGTTTTCCACAGCTTCCACACTACTACTACTA
>JAUMSA010000130.1 GCA_031293105.1 Butyricicoccus sp.
CTCATAGGGTGGGAAGCGGGGCTTGTCGTACTGGGCACGCTCGGCCGACGGGTTGGCCACCTGCTTTTCGGCAATGTAGCGCAGCACCTTGGTAGCCCGGTCGCGGCCTTCTTCAAAGTCGAACAGCTCGCGCGTTTCGTCGATAAAGCGAGTATGGCATTTGCCCGCGCGGAAGGTCGGATGCTGCAAAATGTTGGTGATAAAGGGGATGTTGGTCTTGACGCCGCGGATATGTTCCTCGCTGATGGCGCGCAGCGCCTTCTGGCACAGGCCCTGGAACGTCTGGTCGTGGCAGGTGATCTTAACGAGCAGCGAATCATAATAGGGCGAAATGACCGCGCCCACGTAGGTATTGCTGCCGTCCAGGCGCACGCCATTGCCGCCCGACGAACGGTAAGCGGTGATTTTGCCGGTGTCGGGCAGGAAGTTGTTTTTGGGGTCCTCGGTGGTGATGCGGCACTGCATGGCATAGCCGCGCGGAACCACGTCCTCCTGCCGCCGGATGCCGATGGCCGGGTCGTCCAGCGGGCAGCCCTCGGCGATGAGAATTTGCGAGCGCACCAGATCGATGCCGGTCAGTTCCTCGGTAACCGTGTGCTCGACCTGGATGCGGGGGTTCATCTCGATGAAGTAATAGTTGCCGGTCTTATCCACCAGAAATTCAATGGTCCCTGCCGATACATAGCCGACGTGCTTAGCGATCTTGACCGCGTCTTGGTACAGCTTTTGCCGGATTTTCTGCGGCACACTCCAGGCCGGGGCAAATTCCACGACCTTCTGATAGCGCCGCTGAAGCGAGCAGTCGCGCTCAAACAGATGCGCGATATTGCCGTATTGGTCACCCAGCACCTGTACCTCGATGTGCTTGGGTTCCACTAAGTATTTTTCAATGAAAATATCTTCGTTGCCGAACGCCTTCTGGGCTTCGCTCTTGACCAGCGGGAACCCGGAGAGAATGTCGTCCGCATTGTCGCAGCGGCGCATGCCGCGCCCACCGCCGCCGCCGGCGGCCTTGAGCAGAATGGGATAGCCATACTCTTCGGCCAGGGCAATGGCGTCTGCTTCGTCGCGCAGCGGCCGGGTGGAACCCGGAATGGTGGGCACACCACACGCCTTGGCGATGGTCTTGGCGGTCAGCTTATCACCCATCTGGTCGAGAATGCCCGGCGAAGGGCCGATAAACGCAATGCCTGCCTCTTCGCAGGCCCGGGCAAAGGCCGCGTTTTCCGATAGGAAACCATATCCAGGATGGATGGCATCGACTTGGCGGCGGCGGGCCAAATCAATAATTGCGGGGATGTCCAGATAGGCGGCCAGGGGGCTTTTGTTCATACCAATACGGTAGGCCTCGTCTGCCCGCGTACGGTACAGACTGTACGTGTCTTCTTCCGAATAGATCGCGACCGTACGCACGTCGAGGTCATAGCAAGCGCGAAAAATACGAAGTGCAATCTCTCCGCGGTTGGCGACAAGGATCTTCTTGAATTTCCGGGTTTCCATGGGCAGTCCTTCCTTTCTCTCTCTGGATCTCACGCAACCCCAAGATATAGGGGTTGTCAAAAATACAGGATAGCATTATAACCGGTTTGCAGACACTTTCCAAGTTAATTTTGTGAAACCTGGCAAAATTCTTTGCCGCTTTCACGGTCTTACCAAGGCCGGGCACAGTCCACCCGATTTCCGGCAAAACCCGCTGAAATGGCAGAATGCAGCCGGTAAAACCGGCTGCATTCTCAAACACACAATTTTTCTAACCATCTTGATTCGGTCCGCCCAATCAGCGGCCCTTGATTCCAATATCCAGCACGTCGTGCATATACTTGATGCTCTTGCGCATGGCCTCGATTTCCTGCTTGCGGCCCTCTTCGATGGTGTAACCCGAAAGCGGCAGCTCGATCTCCAAATCGATGGTATCCAGCTCTTCGGGGGCCTGTTCGCGCAGAATTTTCATCACTTCGATGACATCCACATCGCCGTCGCCGATCGCGCAGCCCAGCGAATGGGTGCCGTCCGGGTCGGCAAAGACCCGGTTGTCGCAGAAGTGGACGCAATAGCAATATGGCGCCATCTTGCGCACACATTCCGCAATGCCTTCGGCCATCATCAGGGAGTTGATGGTATCACAACACGCCCCGATGAGCGGATGGTTGAGCTGCTCGACCATCCAGATCACTTCGTCTGCAAACAGGTCGCAATGGTTTTCAATGGCGATCTTCATGCCGTATTTTTCAATGGTCGGGATGTTGCGCTTGAAATCCAGCACGATTTTGGCCATCTGCTCCATGGCTTCCGGACACATGCAGGCATGGGAAATCGGGTGCGGATGCTCCACATCGGTGCTGAACTTGACCAGCGTGGCGCCGATGGCGTGGCCGATCTCCAGCGCTTCTTCGATGGTCGCGTTGACACGCGGGTCGGACGGCGCGTTGAACGAAATATTCAGCTCCAAATCCAGGCCGTGCTTTTCGGCATTGGCCTTGACCGCGGCCAGATGCTCGGGCGAGGTGTCGTTGCCCAGATCGACCAGCGTGATGTGCAGGACTTCAATCCCTTCCTTCACGGCAAGGTCCATCAGGTCGTCCAGTGTCATGACCTGCTCAAACGCATAGGTGCGTCCTTCGCTCTGAAAGCCCCAGCTTTCGCCAAAGCCGCTCAGGTGCAGGGTATAGCTGTGCATCCCCAATTTGAACTTCCGGTTTGCATGTTTTGCCGTCATCATGATCTTGTCACTCCTTGTTGTCTCTAGTCCCGTCCCACGCGCTCAGCCGATGTGCTGAAAGCAGGGGCAGTCCCGGTAGGCTTTGGGCGTCATGCCCGTAATGTTGTGAAACGCGCGGGTAAACGTCGAATTGCTGCTATATCCCACCATGACGGCGATCTCCATGACGCTGAAATTGGTGCTGGTCAGCAGTTCTTTCGCGCGGTTGATGCGCATGCAGCGCAGGTAAAAACTCGGGGAAAACCCGGTTTGCTGTTTGAACCAATCGCTATAATAGGTCACGTTATAGCTTTCAATCTTGGCCAATTGGTTAACGGTAATGGGCAAATGATAGTATTCGCTGATATAGCGGATGGACGGCGCCGCACAGTTTTCCAGCAGCTTGCTGTATAGGTAGTTGTACAGATACCGCACCGAATTGCTGTTTGGGTTCTGCTTAAGTTCGGTCTGGATGAGATCGACCAGCTGCAAAATCTGTCCGCGCATGGACACGATTAGCGGCGAGGACAGCAGCACGGCGTCCTGCTGCTCGGCCATGTCCTGCGACAGATTCAAGACCAGCAGCTTACCCACATAATTGCACTGGTGCACCATACCGGACGGTACGAAACACAATTCCTGCGGGGTGACCTCATATTCTGCATCGCCCACCCGAATCTTCACCGCTTCTTCCAGCGGTACCAGAATCTGTGGATACGCGTGGGAATGCTCCCCTTTGCACTCATGAAAAATATGAATATTAACCTTTTGTTCCATGTTGATTCCCTCGCATTCCTTTGACGCGGCTGCCCAGCCGTCTGAGTTTATTTGCTTTTGTCCTCTTCGATCCGGTCTTTGTTGATGTCCATCCAAACGTCGCAGTTCTTGATACCCAACTTTTCCGGGTTGAAGTAGGGTTCCTCAACCCCGGCTTTCCGCTGCGCGAAATAATCGTCGTAGACCTTCTTGACCACCGGAATCAAGAATAGCAGCGCGATACCGTTGAGCCAAGCCATCAGGCCAAACATAATTTCACTGATGGCCCAAGCGGTGGAGGCCGGAACCATCGCCCAGATAAAGAATGTAATCGGCATCACAATACGGATGACCCAAATAATCTTATTGCGTGTGCTTTGCGGCAGCTTCCGCGCCAGATAAGCCAGACCGGACTCGCCTTCGTAGTAATAAGCGATGCAGGTCGAATAGGCGAACAGGGTCAGCGCAATCGCAATAATCGCGCCGCCCAAGCCGGGCATGACCGTATTGGCGCCTTCCTGTACCCACACAACGCCGACCGTATCGGTCGCAGCCTGCTGGGTCATCGCAGCCGAGCCTTCGCCAATGTGCAGATAGGTAATGCCGTCAGGCCCAAGGACGTTGAAGCAGTCGGTAACCAGTGCCATAATGCCCGAGCAGAAGCAGACGGTCACGTCAATGTAAACCGAAAAAGCATTGACCAGACCTTGGGTGGCCGGATGGCGGGTTTCGGCTGCGGCAGCCACCGGAGGGGTCTCACCAAAGCCCGAGCCTGAGGAGTTGACCGCACGCTTGACGCCATAGGAGAACGCTGCGCCGATCATGCCGCCAAAGATTGCATGGGTGTTGAATGCGCTGCCGACCATCATCACGATGGTATCCGGGATGGCGCTGGCATTGCCGACCAGCACGATAATGGTCACAATTAAGTAGCCAATGGTCATGAACGGTACTACAATCGAGGCAACCGACGCGATGCGGCGGATACCGCCCGAAATAACCAGGAACAGCAGCACAGCGATGATGGCACCCGAAATGGCCGGGGCCACGCCAAAGCTGTTTTCAAATGCCATGGCGATGTTGTTTGCGCTCGGGCCGGTGACCAAAAGTGGGACACCAACGGTCGCCAGAATGGCGAAGCATACGGCAAAAACCTTGCCGACGGCCTTCCACGGGATGCCGTTTTCCATGTAGAAATACGGACCGCCGCGGTACTGGCCATCCTGCCGGACTTTGTAGATCTGGCCCAGGCTATTCTCCGCGTAGGAAATCGCCGAAGTGACCAGCGCGGTAATAATCATCCAGAACACAGCGCCTGGACCGCCGTACAAAATGGCGACCATAACGCCGCCGATGTTGCCGACCGCGACGCGGTAGGCGATGACCGAACAGAAGGTTTCAAACGGTGAAATGCCTTCCACCGAGCCGCCGCCCGATTTGAGCAGCTGCCATTGCAGTTTTGCCTTGGTTACGTTGCCGAATTTCATGACAACGCAGTACACGACAGCGCCGCCGAAAACCAGCACGATCAGTGGGGTTGCCCATAGCCAGTTGTCTATGGTCTGGATGATGGATGCAAAGCTCATACGATTTTCCCTCTTTTCTCTGGGCGGTCAAATTGTATTGGGTACAAATTGCCGCACGATTTTTCGACAATATTCCATATGCTCTGCGGTTGGGGATGCGACATCCCCCAGTCGATAGGATCGTCCCAATTTTTTGTAGGTCTCCGTCCCCAAACGGTGATACGGTAGCAGCTGAATATGGTCGAGCCGCTTTAACCCTGCACAAAATTCGCCGATCCTCGTTAGCTCTTCTTCTGAATCATTGACGCCCGGAATAATCGGGGTGCGGATGACCAACCGGAACCGGCCGGGCGCCTGATCAGCGGCTCGAATGTTCTGCATGATGAGGTCATTGTCTACCCCGCAGTAGGTTTTATGCCGCTCTCGATCGATCAATTTTAAATCCACATAGATGGTGTTGATGTAGGGCAGCATCATTTCGATGTGCTCCCACGGTCCAAAAAAGCAAGTCTCTATAGCTGTATTAAAACACTCCCTTCGACAGTTTTTCAATAAGGCGAGCGCAAATTCCGGCTGTGCCAGCACTTCACCGCCCGACAGCGTTACACCGCCGGTAGACAGGAAGAAGAAAAGCGAATCCTTTCGGATCTCTTTCATCACATCTTCTACGGTCATTAAGCTGCCATAGACCTGGTCTTTGGTGGTCTCCACCCCGAAAGACTGACTCTCCGGGGTGGAACACCACTGACAGCGCAATGGACAGCCTTTTAAGAACACAACAGTCCGAAACCCATCCCCGTCGTGGATGGATGAGCGTTCGATTCGCAGCACCATTCCCTGCCGGTTTCTCTCCAATTCTTCCATTGCGCTGTGCGCCTCCTTTTCCTTCTTTCCGGGCTCAGCCTGCCCAGTTGCCGATCTCGGTGCGGCCGATGATCTCGTCCTGGGTCTCCTTGCCCAGCTCGACGAAGAATGCGGTATAGCCTGCCACACGAATCAGCAGGTCCCGATGCTGTTCGGGATGAATCTGCGCGTCGATCAGCGTGTCGCGGTCGACGCAGTTGATCTGTACATGATAGACGTCCAGCAAGCTCATGGACTTGAGCATATTCATGCCATGTGCAATGCCGTCCTCGCCCTTGAGCATTTCGGGTTCAAACTTCATGTTAAGCTGAGTGCCCTGGGTGAAACGCGCGTGCGGAATGTGGCTGACCGACTTGAGCAGCGCGGTCGGGCCATTGACATCCGTGCCGCCGGTTGCGCCAATGCCATCGGTCAGCGGGGTGCCCGCGTTGCGGCCGGACGGCAGCGCGCCGACCCACTGGCCAATCGGGGTGTTGCCCGATACCGGCAGCATGCCGCAGGTCATCTTGCCGAACTTGGTATCATATTTTTCAAACTGGTCGATGACGTGGGTAAAGATCTCGCCCACGCAGAAGTCGGCACGTTCGTCGTCGTTGCCGTACTTGGGTGCATCCAGGCACAGCTTTTGAATATCTTCATAGCCCTTGAAGTCGGCGTCCAGAGCGGCAATCAGCTGGTCCATGGTGATCTTCTTTTCGTCGTAGATCAGATTCTTGACCGCTGCAACCGAGTTGATGATATCGGCCTGACCGACCGTGATGACACCACCGCCGACCGAATACTTGGCCGCGCCTGGCTGGCTGTAATCCATGCCGACCTCCATGCAGTGCGGGAAGCCGAGCGACAAAACCGGCACCGGCCGATAGTTCATGGACAGGTAATCGAGCAGCTGATTGCCCGAGGTAACGACATCCACTGCATAGTCAATATGTTTTTTGACTGCGTCAAAGAAATCGTCAAAGGTCTTGAAGTTTCGCGGGTCGCCGGTGTGGACCGAAACCTGCTCGCCGGTGATGCGGCTCTTGCCGTCGTTGAGGGCTAGTTCGACCATAGCGCCCATGTTGATGTCCGCGATGTCGGTGTATTCCTTCAGTTTGCCCGACAGGTTGGTTTCCACGCAGCCGCAGGGGTTCCAGTCCCATGCTTCGGACAGCGGAACGCCCTTGTTGAGCATCATGCGCACGCCGACATCGTTGGAGTAAACGGCCGGCATGGTCAGGCCCATGCCGATGCACTCGACCGCCTTGTGCAGCAGCGCGTCCGGGTTCTTGGCGATGCTGTATGTTACCGACAGGTTGGGCTCTTTGAAACGGACGTCCTCGGTCGCCTGAATCATCATATAGGACAGTTCATTGGTCGCATCGTCGCCATATTCGTTCAAGCCGCCGCAGCTGGCCTGCACGGTGATACAGTAACCGGCCGCATACTGGGCGGTCACCTCGTCCTGGAACAGGCTCATTTCGGCAATCTTAATCCACAGGCAGTCAAGCAGCTCCTGCGCATCGTCGTCGGTCAGGATGCCGGCTTCCTTGTCCGACTTGTAATACGGATACAGGTACTGGTCCAAACGGCCCAGATTGTAGGATGAAGCATTTTGCTCCATGTAGCAGGCGTACTCATACGACAGAATCGACTGGCAGGCCTCATAGAAGGTGCGGGCCGGGTACTCAGGTACATGGCGGCAGACCTCCGCGATTTTGAGCAGCTCGGCCTTCCGGGTCGGGTCGGTGCAGGTGGCTGCCTGTTCTTCGGCCAGATCGGCATGCCGGCGTGCCAGATGGATAACCGCGTCAGCTGCCATAATCTCCGCCTTGTAGAAAAACATCTTCTCCAGGTCGCCCGGCACCGCATCATCCAGCTTGGCCAGGGCTTCTTCGGCTTCCTTTTTGATGCCTTCCAGGCCAACCTTGAGTAACCGGCGCCAATCGACCGTGGTTTCGCCGTAGCCGCGGACCGCCTTACGGTCGATGAAAATAATGCCGTTGGTGCGCAGGGTTTCCATGTCCTTGGGCGCCATCAGGCGCCAGCGGTCAAAGACGCATTTGTTTTTCCAATAATCCTTGACTTCTTCCAAATAGATCTTTTTGCTTTCCTCGCTCATGTAGAACGGGTCAAATGGGCGGGTACTGATGGTATCCACTTCTTTTTCGATAACACCCGATGCGCTGTCCGGGTTGAGGATACCACAGCGCGGCTTAAAGCCCACACCGCCGACCAACAGTTCGTGGTCTTGAATGTAAATCTTCTTCCTTTCGCAGGTCCGTGCATAGCCGGTCGCCTTTTGGATAATCCACGGCTGACCTTCGGTCTCCTTAAAGCCCTCGGTGACATATTTGGCGTTATAGACGTCCATATCTACCCGCGTGCTCAAATATTGCTGCCGCAGTGCTTCGATACGGTCCAAATACGGTTTACTCATTGCCATTGGCCTCCTTGCTTCGTTGTCCTTGTTTGTGCAAATCGTGTACGGGGAAGTGTCCCGTCGTTGCCCTTTAA
>JAUMSA010000132.1 GCA_031293105.1 Butyricicoccus sp.
TAATATGCGTTACTCAATGCCTTGTAGATAAGGAGGTGCAGGAAAATGGCAAAGTGCGATATTTGCGGCAAGGGCGTTACCTTTGGTATTAAGGTTTCCCACTCCCACAGACGTTCCAACCGGACCTGGAAGCCGAATGTCCGTCGTGTAAAGGCTATTGTAGACGGTACTCCCCGCCATGTCAACGTATGTACTCGGTGCCTCCGCTCCGGCAAGGTTACCCGCGCAATCTAATTTTGCGCCCGTACATTGACCAAAATGAACCGCTCTATCTTAGAGCGGTTTTTTCATACCCAAAAGCAAAGGCCGTCGCATCCAGCGAACGGCCTTATTTTTTTAGGTCTGATATGGGTATGCATAGACGAATTTAAATCCATAAGTGTTGACCGTGAAAAACGGCAGAAAGACCCGCAGTAGCCCTTTCAGCTCCAGCATATGCGGCTGCTCGAGCAGGAACAGATATTTCTTGCCATCCACATAGGCGACCGGCTCCAATCCCTCATGGATAATCTCCAAATTTCGGTTTTCCCGTCGGCAGTAGGCAACCAATTCCTGGGTAAAGTCCTGCCGCTCTAAGATGGGGTCTTGCGGTTCAAACCAAAATTCCGGCGTCGGCCAAATATTTTTGGCCCGGGTCAAATAGTCGTAAGCAATGTTGATAAACCGCTGCCCCAGGCTTTCCTGCCGGTCCATTTCTTGCAAATACCCATCAACCGCTAAGCCCTCCAGCCGCACAGGCGCCGATTGTAAGTCCCGGCAGATGCGGTCAATCTGCTTGAGCGTAAGCTGCTCCTGCTTGAGCTCCTCCCGCCGCAGGTCAATACAGTCGCGCAGCGTGATCTCCCCCTCGATGGTCTGCTTGATGCAGCCAATGGAGATGCCCAGACGGCGCAGAAACTTGATCTGCTTGAGGCGCTCCAAATCCTCGGGCCCATAGTCGCGGTAGGCGCCGCACCGCTTGGGATGGAGCAAACCTTCCTGTTCGTAAAAGCGAATATTCTTTTCGGTAAGACCGGTTTGGTCGGCCGCTTGTTTAATCCGCATCGTGATCACCTCTCTTTCGATTGTAACCATACACCTTCCACCAAGGGGAAAGTCAAGAGGATTTGCCAAACTTCTCCCCGAAATTTAAAAAAACAGGGCGGGCCGAAGCCCGTCCTGTTTGTATTGGCAGCAAGCTGCCTTTATTCCTGCACCATCTCAGACGCCGAGGTCTGCTTGTCCAGATAGCGCTGATAGGTCGATGTATCGCTCTTGCCAAAGCCAAGGGGCGAGAAGATGATATAGGCTACAACCATGATGAGCAGCGTAACCGTTGCCCAGAACTTGCCGTGCTTCCACGGAGTCAGGTCAACCGCACCGGCATCCTTCAAAACGAAATCGGTCGGACGCGGATTCTTCTTGACGATGACCCACATGAGCAGCATGTCAAAGATGAACAGTACTGCGGTGAAGTACAGATAATGGACATCCTTCAGCCACGGAATGACGTTGCGCAGACCGAACTGCAGGGTGAAGTACAGCACAACGTGTACCGGAATAACAATCTTGGCCGCAATGGACGGAACCTTCTTCCAGAAGAAGCCGCACAGCAGGCAAACGAAGATCGGGGTATTAAACGCTGCAAATGCCGAGTTTACGAAGCTGGTGATACCGCCCATGTACAGCATGAACGGGCTCATGATGGTCGAAATAACAGCAACAATGGTACCGAAGTTCTGACCGATCTTAACCATACGGGCATCGGATGCCGTGGGGTTAAACAGCGGACGATGGATGTCCAGTGCATAGATGGTCGATGCCGAATTCAGAACCGAGTTGAACGAGGACAGAATCGCGCCGAACATAACCGCCGCGAAGAAGCCCAGTACCGGCTTGGGCATAACTTCTGCAACCAGCATCGGATATGCCGAGTCACCGCTGCCCCAATCCTGGCCCGGATAAGCCAGCGCACAGATAACGCCCGGCACAACGATGATGAGCGGGGTCATAATCTTCAGGAAGCCAGCAAACACAGCGCCCTTCTGAGCTTCCACCAGATTCTTTGCACCAAAGGTACGCTGGATGATCGACTGGTTGGTTGCCCAGTAGTACATGTTGTTGACCAGCAAGCCGGTCAGCAGCAGCGGCCACGGCAGCCACGGCTCGGGCGAATTGACTTCGTTGATCGAGTTGAGGTATGCCGGGTCGGTATGTAAGAACTTATCAAAGCCATCGAGGAAGCTGCCGTCACCGCCGAGCTGGCCGGACAGGAACATCAGACCGAAAATCGGCACCAGCAGGCCGCCTACAATCAGACCCAAACCATTGATGGAGTCCGACAGCGCGATGGCCTTCAGGCCGCCAAAGATCGCATAAATCGAACCGACAATCGCGGTTGCGACACAAACCAGCGCAATGGCAGCAAAATACGAAATGTTCAAAAGTTTATCGATGCCAAAGATGTTGACGAATACCTGTGCACCTGCATACAGGATGTTCGGCAGCATGATGACAACGTAGCTGAGCAGAACGATGATGGATACCAGACGACGGGTACCTTCATCATAACGTTCCCGGAAAAATTCCGGCACAGTGGTCAGACCGGTTTTCAAGTACTTGGGCATCAAGACGAACGCCAGAATAACCAGCGCGATCGCCGAGGTAACTTCCCAGCCCATCGTACTCATACCAACACGGACAGCCTGGCCGTTGTTACCGACCAACTGTTCCGCCGACAAGTTGGTCATCAGCAGCGAACCTGCAATAACCGGACCGGTCAAGCCACGACCGGCCAGATAATAACCATCTTGGGTATCCAGATTGTCACCGCGTGTTTTCCACCAGGAAATGATGGCAACCAAGGCGGTGAAGCCCACAAATGTGATCGCAGTAAACACAATAGAATTGAAAAACTGCATCATATTCTCCCTTTCTCTTTACGAACTTTCCCAGGCATTGTCCCCCTTTCTGGACAACACCCTTGCAAGGACAATTCTATAT
>JAUMSA010000153.1 GCA_031293105.1 Butyricicoccus sp.
GAATAGGTCTGAAAGGGTCGGGGCCGGGCAACCAGATTTTTGATGGCCAGATTGCCGACCAAGAGCCCAAGCACTAAGGCGAGTAAAATAATGACCCCGCAAGGTCGGGTTTCCCGCCGAAGCAGGCACAACGCGGCAACCAGGAGCCAAGTGACGCCTCCATCACCCAAATGGGTGATAAATAAAAAAATTGGGGTTAAAAACGCAGAGCGAACGTGCTCGATTAAAAAAAGAAGGATTTGATAGTCCGCGGACTGAATAAGTTCCATGATAAACTCCTACATCACTTCAATTACACATTAATAACCTTGATTATATCGCATTTTACATACGGATTCAACTGGGATTTATATAGGATGAAAAAACCATCAAAATATGCAAATTACCCCTTGACAGGTAGCCCCAGATTCGATAAACTATAAACAGATTTTGAAATGTGATGAACTGGTATAGTAATTGTCAAAAGATTTCAGAGAGCCGCCGGTTGGTGCAAGACGGTATTGGATGATGATGAAACTCGCCAGGGAGTAGCCTGCTGAACGCATTTGTTGCCTAGGTAAGGACGGAATTCCCTCCGTTATCGGGGAAGCGCATTGTTAGATGTGCACAGAGTGGTCGCCCCTTGGCGGCAATAAGAGTGGTAACGCGGAGTTTAGGCTTCGTCTCTTAAGGATAAGGGACGAAGCTTTTTTTGTCCCGATTTTACAAACGCATTCTTATTAAAATCGATTGGAGGATACCAGAAATGGGAAGAACGATTCGGATTTTTGACACCACACTGCGCGATGGCGAACAGTCACCCGGCTGCAGCATGAATCTAAATGAAAAACTTGAGGTTGCAAAGGCTCTGGAAGCGATGCATGTTGATATCATCGAAGCCGGTTTTGCTGCGTCTTCGCCTGGCGATGCGGCTGCGGTAGCAGCGATTGCTGACATTGTGCATGGTTCGACCATCTGCTCGCTGGCTCGCTGCGTCGAAAAGGACATCGATGCCGCTTGGAACGCAATTCGCCGCGCAGAATCGGCACGCATCCATGTATTCCTGGCCACTTCGCCCTTACATATGCAGTACAAGCTCAAGATGACCCCAGACCAAGTCATCGAAGCAATTGCGCACAATGTGGCTTATGCCAAGAAGTACTGCTCGGACATTGAGTTCTCGGCAGAGGACGCAACCCGCTCGGATCTGGATTTTCTGTGTCGTGTATTCGAAACCGCCATCAAGGCCGGTGCGACCACAATCAATATTCCAGATACGGTCGGCTATATGGTGCCGGATGAATATGCGTCTCGTATCCGTTATATCCGTGAGCATACCCCGGGGATTGAAAATATCGTTCTCTCCTGCCACATGCACAACGACCTTGGTATGGCGGTTGCAAATTCGCTCGCAGGCGTCCAAGCTGGCATCGATCAGATCGAATGTACAATCAATGGCATTGGGGAACGTGCTGGCAACGCTTCCATGGAAGAATGCGTTATGGCGCTCAAAACGCGCAAGGACCACTTTGGCGTAGACTGCGCGATCGACACCACCCATATCTATCGTGCCAGCCGCATGATCGAAACCATCACCGGTGTTTCGGTTGCACCGACCAAGCCGATTGTGGGCGCAAACGCCTTTGCCCATGAGGCAGGCATCCATCAGCATGGTGTCATGGCGAACCGCCAGACCTATGAGATTATGACACCGGAATCGATCGGTCTGCCCAGAACGGCACTGGTGCTTGGCAAGCACTCGGGCCGCCATGCATTCGAAGAACGTCTGAACGAACTGGGCTATACGCTGTCTAAGGAAAAGCTGGATAAGGCCTTTGAAAAGTTTAAGGTTCTGGCCGACAAGAAAAAGACGGTCAAGGACCGCGACCTGGAAGCTATTATCGGCGTAGCACCGGTATCGGGTGCAGAGCGTTATACGCTGGTCAACTTTGTTATCAATTCGGGTAATACCATTACATCGACGGCAGTCATCAAGGTCAAGAAGGGCGATGAGGTCTTTGAGCGCGTTGCCGCTTCGGATGGCCCGATCAATGCGGCATTCCGTGCCATCAATAAGATCGTCGATAAGAATATTGAGCTGGAAGACTACTCGCTGAAGTCGATGACCGACGGTGAAGACGCGCAGGCAGAAGCCATCGTTAAGATCACGGTCGACGGCAGCCCGATGGTCACCGGCCGCGGCGTATCGACTGATATTGTCGAAGCATCGATCAAGGCATACATCAATGGTATTAATAAGTTCTTCATGGATTGATAGAAGGAGAAACAGACAATGGGAATGACAATGAGCCAAAAAATCCTGGCCCATCATGCGGGACTGGATCAGGTAACAGCCGGTCAGTTGATTGAAGCCAATCTGGATTTGACGCTGGCAAATGATATCACCGGCCCGGTCGCTATCCGCGAGATGGAGAAGGCTGGTTTTGACAAGGTGTTTGACCGCACCAAAATTGCGCTGGTTATGGACCATTTTGCGCCGAATAAGGACATTAAATCGGCGCAGCAGTGCTTGGAATGCCGCGAATTTGCACATAAGCATGATATCGTGAACTTCTACGATGTCGGCGAAATGGGCGTCGAGCATGCTCTGCTGCCCGAAAAAGGTTTGACCGCTCCTGGCGAACTGATTATTGGTGCAGACTCTCATACCTGCACCTATGGTGCCCTGGGTGCGTTCTCCACCGGTGTTGGCTCGACCGACCTGGCAGCTGGCATGGCAACCGGTAAGGCATGGTTTAAGGTGCCCAGCGCCATCCGTTTCATCCTGAAAGGTAAGAAGGCTCCGTGGATTTCGGGTAAAGATGTTATTCTGCATATTATTGGTATGATTGGTGTGGACGGTGCGCTGTATCAGTCGATGGAATTCACCGGTGAAGGCGTTGCTGAACTGTCCATGGATGACCGTTTCACCATTTGTAATATGGCCATTGAAGCTGGCGGCAAGAATGGCATCTTCCCGGTTGACGAAAAGACCATGGCGTATATCAAGGACCGTGTACAGCGCCCGATTACCGTCTTTGAGGCGGATGCGGATGCTGAATATGTCGCAACCTATGAGATTGATCTGTCCACCCTGCGTCCGACCGTAGCTTGCCCGCATCTGCCCGAAAACACCAAGACCATCGACGAACTGGGCAAGATTGAAGTACAGCAGTCGGTTATCGGTTCGTGCACCAATGGCCGCATTGAAGATATGCGTATTGCTGCAAATATCCTGAAGGGCCGCCATGTGGCACGCGATGTACGTACTATCGTTATCCCGGCCACCCAGGAAGTCTATCTCCAGTGCATCGAGGAAGGTCTGGCAAAGATCTTTATCCAGGCGGGTGCTATTATTTCCACCCCGACCTGCGGTCCATGCCTGGGTGGCTACATGGGCATTTTGGCCCAGGGCGAACGTGCCATTTCGACCACAAACCGCAATTTTGTTGGCCGCATGGGCCATATCACGAGCGAGATCTATCTGTCCAGCCCCGCAGTCGCAGCGGCTTCGGCCGTCAAGGGCTACATCTGCTCGCCCGAAGACCTGGACTAAGGGAGGAGAAACAACATGGTTGTAAAAGGTTCTGTTTTTAAATATGGCGATAATGTCGATACCGATGTCATCATCCCGGCGCGGTATTTGAACATCGCAGACCCCAAGGAATTGGCTACCCATGCGATGGAGGACATTGACACCGAGTTTGTCAAGAAAGTGCAGCCGGGCGATATCATTGTGGCAACCCGCAACTTTGGCTGCGGCTCGTCCCGTGAGCATGCACCGCTGGTTCTCAAGGAGAATGGAGTTTCCTGCGTCATTGCCTCGTCGTTTGCCCGCATTTTCTACCGCAATGCCATCAATATCGGTCTGCCGATTCTGGAATGCGAAGCTGCGGCGAACGCGATTCAGGCAGGGGATACGGTTTCGATCGACTTTGACACTGGTGTCATCACCAACGAGACCAAGGGCGAAAGCTATCAAGCGGTCGCTTTCCCGCCGTTTATCCAGAATATCATTTCGGACGGCGGCCTGCTCAAGAGCCTGAAAAAGAGAGGGTTTTAAACAATGAAGTATCAAATCGCAGTTGTAAAAGGTGACGGGATTGGCCCGGAAATCGTTTCCGAAGCCATGTTGGTGCTCGAAACGATCGGGGAAAAGTTCGACCATAAGTTTTCCTTCCGGGAAGTACTGGCTGGTGGCTGCTCGATTGATGCAAACGGCATCCCGCTGACCGAGGAAACAATCGCAACCTGCAAGGCAGCCGATTCGGTACTTCTCGGTGCCGTTGGCGGCCCGAAGTGGGACAATGTACCGTCGGAAAAGCGTCCGGAAAAGGCACTGCTCGGCCTGCGCGCCGCACTGGGCCTGTTTGCGAATATCCGTCCGGCCATGATGTACAAAGCCCTAGCAGAAGCCTGTCCGATTAAGCCCGAGATTATCGGCGATGGCTTTGATATTGTTGTTTGCCGCGAACTAACTGGCGATGTTTACTTTGGGGAACATGGCCGCCGCGAAAGCGACAAGGGCTGGGGTGTAGTCGGCTACGACGATATGAATTACTCAGTTTATGAAATCGAACGCATTGCACGCCGCGCTTTTGAAATGGCTCGTGTACGTTCGAAGAAAGTAACTTCGGTCGATAAGGCCAACGTGCTGGAAACCTCGCGCGTCTGGCGTGAAACGGTCACCCGTATTGCTGCCGAATATCCGGATGTGGAACTGAACCACATGTATGTGGACAATGCTGCGATGCAACTCGTTCGCAATCCGGGGCAGTTCGACGTGATCGTAACCGGCAACCTGTTTGGCGATATTTTGTCGGATGAAGCTTCCATGATTACTGGTTCGATTGGCATGTTGCCGTCCGCTTCGCTCAATGAAAGCGGCCGCGGCATGTATGAACCCATCCATGGCTCGGCGCCCGACATTGCAGGCAAGGGCATTGCAAACCCGATTGCAACCATTCTCTCATGCGCAATGATGCTGCGCTATTCGTTTGGTCTGGCTGCGGAAGCCAATGCCATTGAAGCGGCCGTAGAAAAGGCGCTCAATGACGGCTATCGTACGACCGATCTGGCGACAAAGGGCGAAAAAGCGCTCAGCACCCACGAAATGGGCGAAATCATTCGCGGAAATCTATAAAACTTGTGGAAGGACGTTCCAAAAGGACGTCCTTCTTTTTTCGCAGAATAAAACCAAAGATTCGGTAGAAAAAGCCCAAAATATGTGCATTTTACAAATAGTTTTCCGAGATGCTTGAGATTTTTGCGAAAGTGCGTTACAATAATAGCGATTATCATGCCATGTAAGTGGGGAGATCTAGATTTGAGTAAAGCCAATATTATGGGCGTTGCATTTGACGCCGTTACGCTCACACAGGCTGCCGATCAGGCGATGGAGCAAATCCGTGCCGGACGGAAAGGCTATGTTGTGACTCCAAACCCAGAAATCGTTTATCAGGCTATGGAGGATGCGGACTTTCAAAAACTGGTCAATCATGCGTCGCTGGTTTTGGCCGATGGAATCGGCGTGATTTATGCTGCCAAGATTCTCGGTGAACGTTTGCCGGGGCGGGTACCCGGCGTTGACTTCGCCGGATTGCTGATGCATCGGATGGCACAGGAAAAAATGCGGCTGTTTTTGTTGGGTGCCAAGCCGGGCGTGGCCGAAAAGGCGGCGGAAAATCTCAAAAAGAAGTATCCTGGACTTGTTATCGCTGGCACCAAGGATGGATATTTTAAGCATGACAGCGAGGCAGTGGCGGCTGTCAACGCAGCCGGTGGTGCTGATGTGATGTTTGTCTGCCTGGGTGCCCCAAAGCAGGAGCGCTTCATGTCCCAGCATCAGGACGAACTCAATGTCACGCTGTGCTGTGGCTTGGGTGGTTCCCTGGATGTATTTGCTGGCACGGTACAGCGTGCACCTGATATTTTTATTAAATTGGGGTTGGAGTGGTTCTATCGTCTGTGTAAAGAACCCAAACGAATCGGCCGTATGATGAAACTTCCGCTTTTCATGTTGCTGGTCATCCGGAAAAAGTTATTTGGTAGAAAGGGGACGTAATATGAAAGTGCGTTTGTTGGCTCACACGCCAGAACCCGAACGCTTGATTGCAGCCGCGGCGAAGAATTGCTATTCTTCCGTGGATGTGGATGGAATTTTAGATGGTCTGACCGAAGAAAAAACCCAATCATTTTTGCAGATGCTTACCGAGATCGGGCATGAGAGTCCGATTGAGCATGTGAGCTTTTCTTTTGCAATCGAGGGTGTATCCCGTTCGCTACTCGCGCAGATCACTCGGCATCGATTAGCCTCTTACAGTGTGCAGTCCCAACGCTATGTTCGAGAACACGGATTTGAATATGTCGTGCCGCCGGAAATCGAAAAGATTCCCGAGGCCAAGCAAAAGTTTATTGCTGCGATGGAGAGCGATCAACGGACATACGAGGAATTAACTGCCGTTCTTATGGAAGAGCATTTACACACTTTGCTGGATGCCGGTGTGCCCGAAAAGCAAGCGCGCAACCAAGCAGAAAAAAAGGCCATTGAAGATGCGCGGTATGTCCTGCCCAATGCCTGCACAACCCGTATTGTGATGACTGCCAATGCACGATCGCTGCAAAATTTCTTCCGGCTGCGCTGCTGCAATCGCGCTCAGTGGGAAATCCGGGCACTGGCCGAGGAAATGTATAAATTGGTTTATGCAGTTGCGCCGACACTGTTTTCCAAAACTGGGCCGTCTTGTGTGGACGGCGCGTGCACTGAGGGGAAAATGTGCTGTGGACACGCTGCCGAGGTGCGGGCGCATTATTTGGCGCTTCGGGAAGGAATAACAAAACAGGCCTGAGGGGATACTCAGGTTGTTGAAATGAGGAATAGCAAGACCTATGTTGGAATTTCGAGATATTACGCTGGAAGATAAACCGCAGGTGGATGCTTGCGCTCGTGTGTATTCTTATCATTTGTGCGAACATTGTTTTACCGACCTGTTTATTTGGCGTGGCCACTACAAAACCCGTATTTGTTTTTGGGAGGGGTTTCTCCTGGTACGGATGCAGACGTTGACTGAGCAAACTGTGATGTATTTGGCTCCCATTGGAGAAGGCGATCTGGCCGCTGCTATCAGTATGCTGGAACAGGATGCACGCGAAAACGGCGTGCCCTTTATCATGTGTTCGATTGCGGAGGAAATGAAGCCGCGCATTGAACAGGTGATGCCCGGCCGGTTTGAGTATTCGACCGATGAAAGCGGTTGGGACTATATCTACTTGAGTGAAAAATTGCAAACCCTATCTGGGAAAAAACTGCAATCCAAACGAAATTTGGTCAATCGTTTTCAGGCTGCTTATGAAGGCCGCTGGAGCTATGAGGATATTTCCAAAGCCAATACCCATGATGCCTTTCAGTTCCATATCAAGTGGTGCGAGCAGAATGGCTGCATGCGGGATCAGGAATTTTGGGGAGAAACCTGTGCGATTGGCACAGCTCTCAATTACTTTGATGAACTGGATATGCGGGGCGGTATCTTGCGGCTGGATGGAAATGTGATTGCATTCACGTTGGGATCGCAGGCCACAGATGATATGTTTGTAGTACAGATCGAAAAAGCAGATCATGAAATTGCCGGTGCCTATCAAATGATTAACCAGCAGTTTGTCAAACGTAACTGTGCACATGTAAAATATGTAAATCGCGAAGAAGATTTAGGGCTGGAAGGATTACGGAAAGCCAAACGTTCCTACCACCCGGAGATGATGGGAGTTAAATATTGCGCCAGAATCAAGAGTTAATTATCCGCTTTGCGGATGAAGCCGATACTCCGGCCGTTATTGCTCTGTGGGAGTTGTGCTTTCCTGGGGAAGCGGCATTTCAGAATTATTTTTTTTCGCAGCTTTACCGGCCGGAATACAACCTGCTGTTGCTGCGGGAAGGTACGTTATGTGCTATGGCGCAAATGTTGCCGTATACTCTGCAAAATGGCTCGCTCACAGAGGAAGTGACTTATATTTATGGTGCCTGCACGCATCCGGAATACCGGCGGCAACATTTGATGGATCGGCTGTTGCATCAATCGTTTGCGATTGACCGCGCGCAGGGCCGCGTCGCTTCGATTTTGATTCCACAAGAAGAATGGCTGTTTGGTTTTTATGCGCAATTTGGATATCAAAAAGCGTTTTCGGTATCCTCCCTATCGATTCAGGAGTCGGTGTCTGCCCCAGTACTTTCCGTTCGCAAAGTACAGGGTACAGACTTTTCCGCAATGGATGCGCTGTATCATCGCTTTTTGAACTCTGGCCCCTATCTACGCCGCTCGGAGGAGGAGTGGGCCAAACAGGTTGCCCTTTTTCGAAATACCGGCGGAGAGGCCTTATGTGCCTACGAAGCCGGTGAGCTCACCGGCTATGCGTTTGTTTGGCCAACCGAAGAAGAAGTATGGGCCCAGGAACTTGTTTGTCTGCCCGCCGATACCCAATCGTGGGTGGCGACATTGCAGCAGCGATATGGTCGTATTGCATGCCGGGTAACCGGTTTACAATTTCCGAATCTGCAGCCGCTGGGTTGCATGCTCCGCTATGATGGAGCGCAGCCTGCGGAGGGATATATAAACTT
>JAUMSA010000173.1 GCA_031293105.1 Butyricicoccus sp.
CTTTAACTGTGCCATAAACATTGCCTCCATTCATCGGATTATGATGTCATAGATAAGAATAATTCTTATTTGAGTTTAGTATATTCGATTGTTCCCAGAAAGTCAAGCGATTTTACATTTATTTTTCTCTTGATGCCCCAAAAATATATCCTTTTTCTTGTGAATATTGCGCAAAGAATCGGGCATGATAAAAGCACACCAAACAAAAGGAGGAATTTCAAATGGATAAGTGTCAAGCAAACAAGGCCATCCGTTGTACGGTGACCCAATGTGCAAACCATTGCAGCACCAGCGATTATTGCGCGCTGGATACCATCACGGTTGGTACGCATGAAGCAAACCCGACCCAGAGCAAGTGCACAGACTGCGAGTCTTTCTGCTGCAAATAAAGAAAGCAAGAGCGTCTGCCCGATTGGAAGATCGTGCAGACGCTCTTCTTTTTTCGCTGCTCTAGAAAAAGCCTATGGTTTCGACACCATTCGACACGGGTTCTTGTAAAATTATGCTATATATAAGAATAAGATTCCTTTTATAGAAACCGGGGGTATCATCATGTCACCAAATAAAAAGCATTGGATTCTTCCGATCGTCTTGGCCTGCACAACTGCCCTATTTGCCATTCTCTTCATTCAGGCCAGTGTAAATCCGCAGGATTCTGCGGCAGCTTCTGCCGCGTCTTCCCAAGCCTATCAGGAGCAGTTGGAGTCCTTGCAATCGGAAAACGCCCAGCTACAATCCCAAGTGGACGAACTCACCACAGAAAACACTGAACAAGCGACCGAACTGGCCAACCGGCAAACGCAAATCGATGACCTCACGGCCAAAAATGCCGAACAAGTCACCGAACTCGCGAATCGTCAGTCCCAAATTGATGATCTTTGGGCCCGTGTCGATACGGCGCAGAAAAATTTAGACGCCGCATATGCTCAAGTCGAATCACGCCAAACCGCTTCGGCATCCAAGTCCTCTTCTTCGTCCTATACGCAGGCTGGACAAAGCAATTCCCAAACCGTTTACATCACCAAAACTGGCTCGAAATATCACAATGCCGGCTGCCAATACTTACGACAATCCAAAATTGCCATTTCACTCAGCGATGCCAAAGCCCAAGGATATACGGCCTGCTCGCGCTGCTTTTGAGTGCAAAAACCCGTCCAATTCTTGGACGGGTTCTCTTTTTACACAGTGTAAATCTCTACGGTTGCCGCTGAATCATCGATTGTGACTCCATAGCCACCTAAGATTTGAAAAGCCTTGACCGGAATCCAAGTGCGGTATGCGTCATCCACATAAGGTGCACATCCCAAAACCGTCGGAGATGTCATGCCAATCACGCCGGTATCATGCGCCGCTGCCGAAACATATCGATCGGTACCAATATGAACGGTCATGGTGCGGGTATCGTTTGTCATCGTCGCCGCCTGATTTTGTTCATCCCATGTAACCGTGCAGCCCAGTGTTTCTGCCACAACACGCATCGGCACCATTACGACATCATCTCTGCGAACCGCCTTTTCGTCCATCAACACCATATCATGGTCGAGAGCGATCGCATACTGCGTGGGCTTTTCCTCAACGGGCGCCGCATCCTGATCTCGAATCAAGACCAGTTTGGTCGCATAGGTCTGACCCGGATAGCTCTCCAATACGGCATCATACCAAGCAAAGACGCGGTCACCCCTCTGGATATCCGCTAGCGTCACCCGCTCTTTGGTGTACAGTGAAGAAATCGCCGTATCTTGATTGGCGCTGATGTACATGGAACCATCTGTGGTCAGAAATCGAATCCCATCATCGGTTGTTTCCAGCTCACCGACATTGTACAGCATCGCACAGCCCGCATCTTGGGGAACATTGTATACAATGGCTTCCGCTGCGGTCTGCGGTGGGATTGAGGTCGTCATAGACGATGCATGGAACGCATAGATGGAATCCCCGGGTTTTAAGTCCGCCCAGTTCCCCGGTGTTCCAGCGCCACTGTCCAACAAAATCGTTGAGGCATCCACTTGAAGCAAGATTTCATCGTCGTTTTCCGCTGGGCAGCGAATCAGAATTTGGGACGGTGTCTCATGTGCGGTATCGATGGACACAGACACAATGGTGCCATATTCCAGCACTCGTTCGGCAAGCTGCATGGCGGCCTGATCGTTTTGCACCGTATCGACCGATACCGTATCGGCTGCAACCGCTGGGATGCTCGCCCCACAAACCATCGATGCACTCATTACAATCGCAATTAGCTTTTTCATATCCACTACCTCCTCGATTCCCGAATTGTTTTTCGGTATTTGCCTTTTTGACGAGGAGCACTGGCAAAAAGTTCCCGACTTTTTGAATTTTTTCCGCTGCACTTAGGCCAATTCTTCTGCGGTCAATACACGAACAACCTTACAGGGATTTCCCACAGCCACAACACCGGACGGAATGTCCCTACAGACCACACTCCCCGCTCCAATGACCGTATTATCCCCGATGGTCACCCCCGGCAGCACCACAACATGCGCTCCAATCCACACATTGTTCCCCACCGTGATCGGCTTGGCATATTCCAAACCTTGATTGCGCTGAGGCGGATTCAATGGATGGCCCGCGGTATAAAATCCACAATTGGGGGCAATAAAGACATGGTCTCCAAACGTGACCTTGGCCGCATCGATAATCTGTAAATTGTGGTTGGCATAAAAATCTTCCCCCAGGGTAATCTGCGTGCCGTAGTCACACCAGAACGGCTGCTCAATCCAAAACCGTTCCCCGGTTTTCCCCAATAAACGGCGCAAAAGTTCTTTCCGCTCATCAATTTGGGAAGGCCGCAGCATATTATATGTATGGCATCGGTCTTGACAGGCTAGACGTGCCTGTACAATCTCCGGATCATAATTGGCATCATATAAAAGCCCCAAGTCTCGCTTTTCTTGTTCTGTCATAAATTTTTGACTTCTATCCTACGATTTTTTATAGTATAGCATGGTCTTTTTTCCTTTTCAATTTAGTTCAATCGATTAGGAGCATACACATTATTTTAAC
>JAUMSA010000174.1 GCA_031293105.1 Butyricicoccus sp.
GTATACAATAATATCGAAGGCTAAAAGCATTACAGGCAAGAGAGGAGAATGCAAAAATGGAAGGTAACACCAACGCTGTATGCGAGGAAAAAGGTGCATTAACTGACGAGTTGCTGCACAAGATGGACGCATATTGGCGTGCATCCAATTACCTGGCAGCAGGACAGCTCTATCTGCTGGATAATCCGTTGCTGCGGGAACCGCTGACGATGGACCAGATCAAGAAGAAGATCGTGGGCCACTGGGGCACGGTACCGGGGCAGAACTTTGTCTATGTTCACCTCAACCGCGCCATCAAGCGCTATGATCTGGATTTGATTCTTTTGTCCGGACCGGGACACGGCGGCAACTTCTTTGTGGCCAACACCTATCTGGAAGGCACCTACAGCGAAGTTTATCCGAACGTAAGCGAGGACACCGAGGGCATGAAGCGCCTGTTCAAGCAGTTCTCGTTCCCGGGCGGCATCGCAAGCCACGTTGCACCGGAAACCCCGGGCTCGATCAACGAGGGCGGCGAGCTGGGCTACTCCATCGCGCATGCGTTTGGCGCGGTGTTTGACAACCCGGACCTGATTGCAGCCGTCACAGTTGGCGACGGCGAAGCCGAGACCGGCCCGCTGGCAACTTCGTGGCAGTCCAATAAGTTTCTCAACCCGATTACGGACGGCGCGGTGTTGCCGATCCTGCACTTGAACGGATACAAGATCTCCAACCCGACCATCTTCTCCCGCATCTCGCACGAGGAGCTGCAGAAGTACTTTGAAGGCTGCGGCTGGAAGCCCTACTTCGTCGAGGGCGACGACCCGATGACTATGCACAGAAAGATGGCCGAGACCATGGATCAGGTCATCGAGGAAATCCTCGCCATCCAAAAGCACGCCCGCGAGACCGGCGACGCTACTCGTCCGGTATGGCCGATGATCGTGCTGCGCACGCCCAAGGGCTGGACCGGTCCCAAGGTTGTGGACGGCAAGCAGATCGAAGGCAGCTTCCGCGCGCATCAGGTGCCGATCATGATGGATCAGCCCGAGCACCTGCAGATCCTGAACGACTGGCTCAAGAGCTACCATCCGGAAGAGCTGTTTGACGAAAACGGCCGCTTGATTCCGGAACTGCGCGAGCTGGCCCCCAAGGGCGACCACCGCATCGGTGCCAATCCGCATGCCAACGGTGGTCTGCTGCTGCGCGACCTGCGCCTGCCGGATTTCCGCGATTACGCATTCAATGTCCCGGCGCCCGGCGCGGTCGAGGGTCAGGATATGATCGAGCTCGGCGCCTATGTGCGCGACGTGTTCAAGCTCAATGAGAGCAGCCGCAACTTCCGCGCATTCGGCCCGGACGAAACCATGTCCAACCGTCTGTCGCACATCTTCGAGGTCACCAACCGTGACTGGAACGCGGAAAAGCTGGATTCGGATGAATTCCTGGCAACCGATGGCCGCGTGATGGACGGCATGCTTTCCGAGCACATGTGCGAGGGCTGGCTGGAAGGTTATCTGCTGACCGGCCGTCACGGCTTCTTCGCCAGCTACGAGGCATTCATCCGCATCATCGACTCGATGGCGGCGCAGCATGCCAAGTGGCTCAAGGTCTGCAATCAGCTCCCGTGGCGTCAGAAGATCGCTTCGCTCAACCTGATTCTGGCCTCCAACGTATGGCAGCAGGACCACAACGGCTTCACCCATCAGGACCCGGGCTTCCTCGATCACATCGCCAACAAGAAGGCAGACGTGGTTCGCCTGTACCTGCCGCCCGATGCAAACTGCCTGCTCAGCTGCTTCGATCACTGCATCAAGAGCCGCAACTACGTCAACGTCATCGTTGCCAGCAAGCATCCGCGTCCGCAGTGGCTGACCATGGAACAGGCGGTCAAGCATTGCACCCAGGGTATCGGCATCTGGGATTGGGCTTCGAACGACCAGGGCAGCGAGCCGGATATCGTCATGGCTTGCTGCGGCGAAACTCCGACGCTGGAAACCCTGGCCGCGGTATCCATCCTGCGCAAGGAGATGCCGGAAGTCAAGATTCGCGTGATCAATGTGGTTGACCTGATGAAGTTGCAGCCTGCGACCGAGCATCCGCACGGCCTGACCGACGCAGAGTACGACATGCTGTTTACCAAGGATAAGCCGATCATCTTTGCATTCCACGGCTATCCGACGCTGGTGCACGAGCTGACCTATCGCCGTCACAACCGTCATCTGCATGTGCGCGGCTATAAGGAGGAAGGCACGATCACCACGCCGTTCGATATGCGTGTACAGAACGATATCGACCGCTTCCATCTGGTACAGGACGCGATGCTGCGTCTGCCCCAGCTGGGCAACCGCGGCGCTTATCTGTATCAGAAGATGAGCGACAAGCTGGTTGAGCACAAGCAGTATATCACCGAATACGGCATCGATCTGCCGGAGATCCGCGACTGGAAATGGGAGAACTAAGCGAGTTTGGTTTTCGCCCATGAATTGCGGTGAGCTCCCGGCATAGCCGGGGACCGACTACAAAAAGGGACAAATCTTAGTATTTGTCCCTTTTCCTGTTTTCTCTGTATGGCCGGCCTACTGCGCCAAATTTCAATACAGGAAGGTCAAAATCTGTGCCCGGGTGCAGATCTGCTCCGGCTGTGTGCCATCCCTCACGTCATGGAGCATACTGGGTCCAGCTTATCCATTACCATGCCAAATTCGTATCGTACGTTATCCAATCTAAGCATTTTACATT
>JAUMSA010000270.1 GCA_031293105.1 Butyricicoccus sp.
GTAATATACTATATCACAGAAAAAAGATTTGCGCAACCGGCGCACTGACCGTCGGGCGCCAAGGCAGGTGTTTTGTTTGTGAAAAAAGAGGGGCGGCGTCCAGTCGAGCTGATCATCCGCAAGCGGAAGGTGATCGAAAAGCTCTTTCTGGTTCTGTTGATCTTCAACTTGGTCTGCATCCCATTTGTGGGCGTCAACTATGACCTGACCAAATATCTTCCCGACTCCGCGCCTTCCGCGCAGGCGCTCGACATCATGGAAAAGGAATTTACCTATCCCGGCATGGGCCGTGTGATGCTCCAAGATGTCACCCTGCGGGAAGCCAAGGCGATCAAGGACCAAATCGCCAAGGTCGATGGCGTGGACATGGTGCTGTGGTGCGACACCACGACCAACATCTATGGTTCGAGTGAATTCATCGATTACGATAATATCGAGGACTACTACAAGGACGGCGATGCCTATATGGACATCACCTTCCTGGAAAGCGACTCGTCCGACCGCACCCATGCGGCGGTGCACGAAATCCAGTCCATTATCCAGGGCAAGGGCATCATGGCCGGTTCGGCGGCCTCGGATACCATGCTCGGCCCGACCATCAACAGCGAAGTCGCGCGCGTCATGGCGCTTGCCGTTGTGGTCATCTTCCTGATTCTGACGCTGACCACCAACTCCTGGTTTGAACCTGTGCTGTTTTTGATGGTCATGGGTATTGCCATTATCATCGGCATGGGCACCAACCTGTTTTTCGGAGAAATTTCGTTCATGTCCAACGCGGTCGGCGCAGTCTTG
This sequence comes from Butyricicoccus sp., assembly GCA_031293105.1. Classification (GTDB taxonomy): domain Bacteria; phylum Bacillota; class Clostridia; order Oscillospirales; family Butyricicoccaceae; genus Butyricicoccus_B. The sequence goes on from JAUMSA010000270.1 coordinate 793, forward strand.
CAGCTGGCCTGCTCGATGGACTATTCCATCTTCCTTCTGCACTCGTTCACCCGCGAAAAGGCGAACGGAGTGGAACCCGAACAGGCGATGGCCAACGCCTTGCGGCAAGCCGTGTCGTCCATCGGCGCCTCGGGCGCGACCACGGTGGTCGGTTTCCTCGCGCTGGCGTTCATGCGCTTCGGCATTGGCCCGGACATGGGCTTTGTGCTGGCCAAGAGCATCCTTTGCAGCCTGCTGACCGTGCTGCTGCTCATGCCGGCGCTCATCCTGCGGTTCCAGAACGTCATCGACCGCACGGCGCACCGACCTTTCCTGCCGGGATTCCGCAAGATGGGCGAATTTGCCTATAAAATCCGTATTCCGCTGACCGTTTTGGTGCTGCTGCTCGTTATCCCGTGCTACGTTGGCCAGGGTATGGCCGACTTCACCTACGGCAACGAGGCCATCACCAACTCGCCCGGTACGGATATCTATGACAACGAAAACCTCATGAATGAAAAGTTCGGCCGCAGCAATATGATGCTGGCCTTGGTGCCGGTGGGCGACAACGTCACCGAAAAGGCCATGACCGAAGAACTGGACGCGCTGCCCTATACCCGGTATGTCATGGGCCTGGCCGACCTGCTGCCGTCCGGCATCCCGGAGGAGTTCCTGCCCGAAAGCCTGACCGAGCAGCTCCATTCGGAACACTGGGCGCGCGTGATCGTCAATGTGCGCTCGGCGGGTGAAAGCACCGCAGCATTCCAATACACCGATGAAATCCGCGGCATTGTGGAAAAGTATTACCCTGACGCCAAAACATACGTGGTCGGTGTGACCCCGGCGACCGAGGACATCCGCGACATCATTACCGATGACTATGCGTTCGTCAACATCCTGTCGCTGATCGGCGTTGCGCTCGTGGTGGCGATTACATACAAATCGCTGTTCCTGCCCCTGGTGGTGCTCATCCCCATCGAGTCAGCGGTGTTCATCAACACGGCGCTGCCGTATATCTACGGCCAGCGCACCATGTTCCTAGGCTTTATCATCGTATCGTGCGTCCAGCTTGGTGCAACGATCGACTATTCCATTTTGATGACCGGCAACTACTTGGACGCCCGCGCTCAAGGCGACAAAAAAGAAGCGGCCATTCGCACGGTCACCCAGAGCGCGCTGTCCATCCTGACCTCGGGCTGCATCCTGGCGGCGGCTGGATATGGCCTGTACTTCCTGACATCCATTGAAGCCGTGGGCAGCCTAGGGCGGCTGATTGGTCGCGGCGCGTTGCTGAGCATGTTTTTGGTACTGTTCATGCTGCCCGCCTGCCTGATGGCCTTTGACCGCTTTATCATTAAACCCGACCATGCGCAGAAGAAGCACGCGCGTATGAACCGTATCCGGCAGAATAAACTAACCTTCCCCACCCTGTCTGCTCTGCAAAAACAGCATTTGGCGCTGCGCGAGCAGATTCGGAAAAACCGCAAAGCCCGTTGGCAGGCGCTATGGAACCGCCTGCGGGGCCACAAAACAAGCGAAAGCGAGGCGCAACAAGATGAACCCAAAGACAAGAAATAAATTTCTGCGCTGCACGGCCCTGGCATTGACCGGTGTGATTTTTGCGCCGCAGGCCGCGCCCCTGGCGCTGGCCGCAGCCCCCCAGCCCGCGACCGACGAAGCGGTCTATGTCAACCTGGACGAGTACGGCGCGTTGAGCGATATGCGGGTGGTCAAGGGCGTCACCTTAAACGGTGCAACCAGCTTATCCGACTACGGCAGCTACGCCGAAGTTAACAATCTAACCTCCCACGACGAGCCTCAGATGCGCGAGGACGGCGTGGACTTTACCCTGAATGACGTGACCGGTTCCCGGTTTTATTACGAATGCGTGCCGAACGACCCATCCAATCTGCAAATGCCGTGGACGTTCGACGTATCCTATAAGCTCGATGGAGTGCCCGCCAAGGCCGAAGATCTGGCTGGGGCATCTGGCCTCGTGGAAATCAGCATCCACGCCATCCCCAACGCGGCGGCCGATGAATATTACCGCAACAACATGACGCTCATGGTCGCCACGGGCGCCAACATGGACGAAACCAAGTCGCTCGAAGCGCCGGGTGCACAGATTCAGTCGCTTGGCTCGTATAAATTCGCCGTGTTCCTCGGCCTGCCCGGCGAGGAAAACACCTACACGGTGCGCATCGGCTCAGACGATTTTGAATCCATGGGCGTTTACATGCTCATGGCGCCCGCGACCCTGTCCCAGCTCGATACCATCACCGACCTGCGCAATGCCCGCGATACACTCAGCAATGCGCATGATGACCTATACAACGGCCTTTCGGCTATGCTGACCACCATGAGCGGCATGCAAAGCGGCGTACAGTCCATGGCCGATGGTATGGCGGGCATCGACCAAGTGCGCCAGCAACTGATCGCGTCGCGCGGCACTATTGATCCGGATATCGACGCCGCCTTGTCCCAGCTGGAACTGCTCGCCGGCAGTTCGGATGCTCTCATCCCCGAACTGGACACCGTCCAAACCAACCTCAACGCCTTCCACGAAAACCTGACCGAGGTGCTCACCCAACTCGCCGACTCCCGCGAGGATATCGGCGACTATCAAACGCTGCTGACCGACCTGCGGCGCGACCTGTCCAGCCTGGAAGACTTGATGGACGATCTGGACGACGAAGCGTCGGACGACCTCTATCTCAGCCAGATTCAGTCTGCCCTCAAGGCGCTGGGCACCGATGCCGACAATTTGTCGGGCCAGCTCAGCGACCTGCGCGGTGCACTGTCCAATCTGCAGCACGCCAAACAGATTCTGGCTGAAATCCTCGGGACGCTTCCAGAGGACAGCCAATTGGTCCCACCGATTTCCCAGCTGCTCGGCTTGCTCCAATCCATTGCCAACGAGACCGGGAACACCTTCCAGGCTGTGGAGGACTTGTGCGGCAGCCTGCGCAAGCTGACCGATGCTTCGGCGTCGATGGTCGGCCAGCTCGAAGACCTCAAAGACGTGCTGGACGATTACCGCGGCCTGGGCGGCGATATGGCCTCGCTTGGCCAGCAGGCAACCGAACTGGCACAGAACACCTTGACCCGTTTGGATGAACTGCTCGCCCAGGTTGACCCCATCCAGCAGACGCTCACCCAGATCAACACAGACGCCAATGCGCTCGTACCCAAGGTCAAGGATACGGCCACGGCGCTCAATGACACGGTCAAGGCTGCCAATACCTTGCTCACCGATACGCGGGATACCCTGCGTTCGCTGCGCGACCAGGCGGATGCCAGCACCCAGCAATCGCTCGACGGCCTGATCGACGTCATGCAGCGGGCCGCCAATTCGGGCAGCACGACAAACAGCCTGCAAACCGCGACCGATTCCATTCACAACACGATTTCGGACGAAGTCAACGACATCGAAGACGACAGCAACATCCTGAACATCGACAATTCGCTGGCGCTGCGTTCGTTCACCTCGAGTGAGAACGCCTCGCCATCCAGCTTGCAGTTTATCCTGCGCACCAGCGAGATTTCGGTCGATGAAATGGCCGAAGTCCAGGCCGAGGAGGCCGAAGAAGCCGATGTCGGCGTCTGGGCCCGCATTGTAAACATCTTCAAAAAGATTGCAGCGGCCATTGCCAGCGTCTTTTAACCAGCAAAAAACCGCCCGCGCGGAGAACACGCGGGCGGTTTTTGTTTTAATCCAAATGGTAGCGGCCTTTTTTGCGGGTGCCTTTTTTGTATTCAATGGCCCGCACTGGACAGCGGTGGATGCAGGCCATGCAGTGGGTGCAGCCGCTGCCCCACACCGGCCGGCCATTTTGCATACGGATGGCATTTGTCGGACAGAGCGTTTGGCATTTGCCACAGCCCGTGCAGGCGTCGGTCGCATAAAAGCCCTTAGACGACACAAAGAACCGGTAAAACATCTGATTGACCGGCCCGCTTTTCAGGCGGCCGACCGCCCCAGCAGGTACGGCATCCAGCGCCTGCCGGGTGCGGATGCGTGCGGCCGCGGCATCGATCTGCGGCCCGGCGGCCTGCACCTTTTGTACAGTCTCCTGCTTGTCCGGCACCGGGAACAGCACCAGATAATTGTCCGGCATCACGATGGGGGCAAGACCCCGGAAGGCCAGTCCCTTTTCCCGGCACAGCAGCGCGATATAAGACGCAGCCGCCCCGGCATCCTGTCCGCAGGTGACGACAAAATAGATGTCCCGGCTGCCGCGCAACCGCGCGGTGCGCAGATATTGCTCGACCACATGCGGAATGCGCCAGGCATAGATCGGACAGACCACCACATAGGGTTTGTCCGAATGCCAATCCCCCGGCCTGTGCTGCTTAATGGCGTCGTTCAGGCTCACCAGTTCATCGTCCAGCGCCTTGGCCAGACGCTCCGCCACATAGCGGCTATTGCCGGTTGCAGAAAAATACAAAATCATGGCGTTCCTCCCTTGTTACAGCCCTGTGCTCAGCGCGACAAAGGCTCCATAGCACACCACCGGCACCACCGACAGCAGCGCTACCGGCAACGCCGGGCGCTTGTGCTGGCCGGGGCCGGTCCGTGCAAGCAAGCCGGTCAGGACAAGCACCGCCGCAGCGCTGACCACACCGGTCAGCAGCAACAGGCGGCCCTGGCCGTCGTAAACATAGAGATCATGGTTCCAGTATACCACATCGGCTACAACCAGGATGATAAAATTGAACATATTCGACCCGACGATGTTGCCGACCATGGCGTTGAAGTTGCCCACCCGCGCCAGCACAAAGCAGGAGATCATCTCGGGCAGCGAGGTGACAATGCCCAGCAGCAGCGCACCAGCTAGTGTCGTGCCGAGGCCCAGCGTTTCGCCGATGTAATCGGACGCGTAGGTAATCAGAATGGACGCAATCACCAGCAGCACGGCATAGAACACAAAGCGTGTGGCCACCTGCCGCACCGACAGCGGACAGACGTCCTCTTTATCGCCCGTGTCCTCATCGCCGGACATCATCTTGATGCTCACCGCGTACAAGACCGCGATGACCAGCGAAATGGCGCTCACGCCGATGAGCAGCAGGCTGCGGCCCCACAGACAGGTCACGCCCAGGATGATATACACAGCCAGCACACACACGGCAGTGGTCACATGGCTGCGCGTGACGCGCGCGGCCATCAGGCCGCGGAACCAGATCAAAAAGACCAGGCCGAGTACAAAGGCATTGAACAAGTCGCTGCCCAAAATATTGCCCACCACCAGGGCGGGTTTGCCAACCGCAGCCACCGAGGTGATGGACGTAAACAATTCGGGTAAGGACGTGACCGCTGCCAGCATCACGCCGCCGATAAAGGCTGATGCCAGGGTCGTTTTCTGGTCGAGCAAATCGACATAATAGCCCAGTCGTGCCGAAAAGAAAATGACACAAAGGGCGAGTACAAGATATGCGGCAAAAATCCACATAGGGATGGTTCCTCCTTTTATTTGGTATCGCGTCCGGCTTCCAGCCGCTTGCCCTGGAAGCTGTCGCGTCGGGCAAGTTCCCGGTCAATGGCGTTGAGTGTTTCCCGTTTACGGCGGCTCCACAGGGGCGCGAGCAGCAGGTCCGCCGGACCGTCGCCGGTCAGGCGGCCGATGACCATGCGGCCGGGCAGCACTTCGAGCTGGTCGCACACGGTCTTCACATAGGCGTCCTGCGGCATGGCCAGATGGGAAAGTCCCGCCAGCCGTGTGCCGCGCAGATAGTGCAGCAGGTGGATTTTGACCCCCTGCACGTCCATCTGTCCAAGCACGGCGGCCGACTGCACCATCATCTCGCGCGTTTCGCCGGGCAGGCCGTTGATGAGATGCGCCCAGACCGAAATGCCCTTTTCGCGGAGCAGCCCCACCGCGCGGGTGAAATCCGCAAAGGTTTCGCCCCGGCCCATAGCCTGCGCCGTGCGGTCGTGGATGGTCTGCAAGCCGAGTTCCACGGTCAGGTCGGTCTTTTCCGCATAGGATGAAAGCAGGGCGGCGCGTTCCTCGTCGATGCAGTCGGCGCGGGTCGCCACCGCCAGCCCGACCGCGCCGGGCAGAGTAAGCGCTTGGTCATACACCGCCCGCAGCCGCTCTATGGGCGCATAGGTGCCCGAAAACGCCTGCAAATACGGGATATAGCGGGCGTTCGGCCATTTTTGCAGCTTGGCGATACCGGCCGCATACTGGGCCGATAAGTCCATGCCGCCCACGACCTGGTCGCCGCTGCCGCGCGGGGAACAAAAGGCACAGCCTCCTGTGCCCTTGGTCCCGTCGCGGTTGGGGCAGGTAAAGCCCGCATCGAGCGGCACCCGCGCCACCCGTCCGCCATATTTCTGCTTTAAAAAGTACGCATAGGTATGATACTGCTTGTTGTCCGCGGTATAGGGGAAGGGGTTCACGGCCGGTGCGCCGGACGGCGGCGGTCCATGAACTGCGGCAGACGGCGGCGTGCCTCCAGCCGGTAAATCCGATAGCCCTGCTGCGAGAATTTTTCCTCGTATTCGGTCATGATGTTCTCGGCCGCGAGGTCGGAGTGGTGCAGATCGAGCGAAATATTCTGCACCAGCCAGCCGTATTCGCAGATGGACGAAATCGACCACTCAAACAAACGCTGGTTATCGGTCTTAAAACAGATGTCACCCGTCTGCTCCAAGATCTGGTTGTAGACATCCAGATAGTCGGCATGGGTCAGTCGGCGGCGGCGCTGCCGGTTGGGCGGCCACGGGTCGGAGAAATTCAAGTAAATGCGGCTGACTTCCCCGGCGTCGAAAATCTCGCCTAGGGCGGCGGCGTCAAAGCTCAAAAACCGCAGATTGGGCAGGTTTTCGTGCATGGCCCGCTCGGTGGCCATGATGAGCGCTCCTTCTTCGCGCTCGATGGCGACAAAGTTCACATCCGGATACCGTTTGGCCATTTCCAAAATAAAACGGCCCTTGCCGCAGCCGATTTCCAGATGCATGGGGTTTTGGTTGCCGAACAGCGCGCGCCACTGGCCGCGCTGCGCGGCTGGATCGTCCACCATCACGGCCGCACAAGCCGCCAGGCGGGTGTCCAAATTCTTCTTTTTTCGCATGCGCATGGATGCGTTTCCTCTCTTTCCGAACATTCCATTCTGGTACTATTATAGCCAACCCAAGGAAGCGCTGCAAGGGGCTTTTGCCGTTCGGCACGCTGCGCAGCGGCAGCTTGCGGCGTCATTTGTCCTTTCTCGATTTTCTTTGTGCAAAAACACCGATTTCCACTTTTTTTCCGTTTTTAAATCGGCATATTTGACAAATCCCCCTTTGCCTTTTATAATGGAAAAGGCATTGTTATAAATCCACATCCCGGAGGTTTTCCCCATGTTTGAACGTACCAGCGGCATTCTGATGCACATTACATCCTTGCCTTCGCCGCACGGCATCGGCACGCTTGGCAACGCCGCCTATGATTTTGTTGATTTTCTGGAGGCGGCCGGCCAGCGCTATTGGCAGGTGCTCCCCTTGGGACATACCGGCTTTGGCGATTCGCCCTACCAGTGTTTTTCCGCGGCTGCGGGCAATTACCTGCTCATCGACCTGGACACCCTGGTCAAGGATGGCCTGCTGACCGAGGCCGAAGTGCGGGCGGCTGAATTCAAGCACACGCCCGACAAGGTTGACTATATTTCGCTTGCCGAAACCCGTCCGCCGCTTTTGCGCCGCGCCTTTGCGCGGGTGGACGAGGAGATGCAGAAAAAAATCGCCTCGTTCCGCCGCAAGAACCGCGACTGGATCGAAGATTATGCGCTGTTCATGGCGCTCAAAGAAGAAAAGTACGAAGGCCGCGCACTGTGGGACTGGCCGGAAAAAGATGTCCGCAGCCGCCAGCCGGCCGCGCTGCGCCGCGTGAAGGCCGAACTGAAAGACGAGATCGATTTCCGCGTGTTCCTGCAATACCTGTTTTTCGAGCAGTGGACTGCCCTGCGCACCTATGCCAACGAACACGGCGTGCAGATCATCGGCGACATCCCGATCTACGTGTCGCCCGACTCGTCCGACGTGTGGCAGCATCCGGAGCTATTCAAGCTCAAGCCCGATTTCAGCCCCAAGAGGGTTGCAGGCGTTCCGCCCGATTATTATTCGGAAACTGGCCAACTTTGGGGTAACCCGGTCTATGACTGGAAGGCCCACGAGGAAAGCGGCTTCCAGTGGTGGATTTGGCGCATGAAGAGCAATATGGCGCTGTTTGACGTCATCCGCATCGACCATTTCCGCGGTCTGGAATCCTATTGGGAGGTCACCGCCGGCGCAGAAAACGCCATCAAGGGCCGCTGGTGCAAGGGGCCGGGCATGAAGCTGTTAAACGCCCTGGAAGCTGCGCTCGGCAAGCTACCGGTGGTCGCCGAAGATTTGGGCATCATCACCGACAAGGTGCGCGCCCTACTTGACGAAAGCGGGTTCCCGGGCATGAAGGTGCTCATTTTTGCCTTTGATGTCTGGAACGACAACGAGCATCTGCCCCACAACTACCGGCCTAATATGATCGTGTACACCTCTACCCACGACAGTCAGAGCGTGTGCGAACAGGTCATGGACATCTGCAACGAGGACGAAAAGCAGTTCGCCTACCGCTATCTGCGCTCGTCCACCAGCGAAGCGCTCGGCTGGAGCGCCATCAAGACCGTGTGGGCGTCGTGCGCCAACATTGCCATGACCACCATGCAGGATGTGCTCAGCCTGGGCGCCGACGCGCGCATGAATGTCCCGGCCACTGTGGGCGGCAACTGGGCTTGGCGCGTGCGCAAGGAGGGCATCAATCCCGAAGTGGCCCACATGCTGCGCGACATCACCGAAACCTACAAGCGGTACCGCCCCTATCAGCCGCCCAAGCGGCCCAAGCCCCGCAAGGCGCCCGAAGCTTCCGAAACCGCCGAAGTTTCCGAAGCGGCAGCGCAAGACTAATTTTCCCCTGTTTTTTTGAAAGGACGTTTTTGACCCATGAAGTATACCACCGCCATTTTTGATTTGGACGGCACCCTGCTCAATACCCTAGGCGACCTGACCGATGCGGTCAACGCCGCGATCGAACCCCGCGGCCTGCCGCCGGTCACCGAAACCCAAGTGCGCGATCGCGTGGGCAATGGCATCCGCAAGCTGATCGAGCGCACCCTGCCCGCAGGCACGGCGGACGCCGACATTGACGCTTGCCTGGAGGTATTCCGCGCCTACTATAACGAACACCTCATGCACCGCACCCACCCGTATGATGGGATTGTGGGTGCGCTGACCGCGCTTAAGGATGCCGGTATGCGCATCGCGGTGCTGTCCAACAAATATGACCCGGCCGCCAAGGCGCTCATCCGCCACTTTTTCCCCCGGCTGGTCGATCTGACCTTTGGCGAGCGGCCGGATGTGCCGCGCAAGCCTGACCCGACCTCCTGCCGGGAGATTCTCACCAGCCTGGGCGCCCAGCCCGAACAGACCATCTACATCGGCGACAGTGCGGTGGACATGAATACCGCCAAAAATGCCGGTCTGGATTCCATCGGCGTGACCTGGGGCTTCCGCAGCCGTGCTGTGCTGACCGAAGCGGGCGCCGGACAGCTCATCGACCGGCCGTATGAGCTGGTATCCCTGCTGCTCGGGCCTGATGTCGAAGCGCTGCGCAAGGCGTTCACCGGTCACGGGTTTGCGTTCTCCTACTTTGACACCAAGGAGCAGGCGGTAGCCTATCTGGCACAGGCTTGCGCGGGCAAGCGCGTGGGCTTTGGCGGGTCGATGACACTCGAGGAAATGGGCGCTTATGAAGCCCTGTCCGAGCAGGCTGACGTGCATTGGCACTGGAAGGGCGAGCCGCCCTGTATGGATGCCGAAGTGTTCCTGACCTCGGCCAACGGTCTGGCCGCCACCGGCGAAGTGGTCAACATCGACGGCGCATCCAACCGCGTGGCCGCGTCGCTCTATGGCGCCAAGACCTGTTTCCAGGTGTGCGGCCTGAACAAGCTTGCCCCCACCCTGGAAGCGGCCATCGAACGAGCGCGCAACATTGCCGCGCCGCGCAACGCGCAGCGGCTCAGTCGCAAGACCCCCTGTGCGATGGACGGCAAATGCCACGACTGCCGCAGCCCGGAACGCATCTGTTCCAGCCTGGTGGTGCACCTGGCGCCGCCGCTGTCGTTTGAGCGGTATGAAATCGTGCTGATCGGCGAAATTTTGGGGTATTAAACCCGCCGCAACCACTGGTTGCGGGGATTTCCAGCCCGGCTTGGTAGCATTCCGGCCGGGCTTTTGCTATCCTGAGGGTATCCCAAAGGAGGTTTTTCGATGACAACACTTGGAAGTAAATTATCCGCGCTGCGGCGGGCGCGCGGCCTGTCCCAGGAACAACTCGCCGAAGCCATCGGCGTATCCCGGCAAGCGGTCAGTAAATGGGAACTGGATGCCGCAGCGCCCGAGATCGACAAAATCAAATCCCTGGCCGACTTCTACGGCGTGACCACCGACTATCTGCTCCGGCCGGATGCAGAGGCCCCTTCGGCACCGGCGCCGCCGTCCGATTCCAAGCGTCAGGCCAGTCCCATCCCCTCGCTCGGCGTATCGCTGACCGGCTGCGCGGTCGGCCTGCTGCTGCAATACCACGGGCGTTTTATTTCCGCCAGCGAATGGCCATCACTTGTAGGAGCCCTTTTGCAGATCGTCTGCTTTGCCTGCGGGCTGACCTGCTTTGTACAGCTCCGGCACACGAGCCCCACCGTGGGCGGGCGCTTCCTTCGGCTTTTTCTGCGCCTGTCGGTCTGGCTCGTCCTGCCGCTGCCGTGCATGGCTGGCATGCGGCTGCTGTTTTCGTTTTACCCGAGGCCGTATTGGTCGCTGGTTCCGGTTGCTGCCGGGTTCGTTTTGTACCTGCTTCTTTGCGGCTTGGTGACCGCCTGGACACTGCGGCAAAAGGCCGTGTAAAAAAAACGGAAATTTTCTGAAAATAATGCTTGACTCCCCTGCATTCGCCTGATATAATAAATATCGTTCCGAGCGAACAAAAAGACATGCGGATGTAGCTCATCTGGTAGAGCGCCACCTTGCCAAGGTGGAGGTAGCGAGTTCGAGCCTCGTCATCCGCTCCAAAATGAAAACCTCTATCCTTGTGATAGAGGTTTTTTGTTTGTCAAACCACAAAGAAAGGAGGGCGTCTGCCCTCCTTTTTCTTATCGTCCGGTCATCTTGCGGAACCGGTACTTGTCCGCCTTGGGCGGCTTCTTGTCCTTCTTTTGCCCTTCGTACTTGTCAAACGCCTTGACGATCTGCCCGACCAGCTTATGGCGGATGACATCCCGGCTATTCAGCCGCACCACGCCGATGCCCTCGATGTCGCTGAGCAGATCGGCGCACTTGGCCAAACCGGATTCAGTGCCGTCCGGCAGGTCGATCTGGGTGATGTCGCCCGTGAGGATCATACGTGAGCCCTCGCCCAGACGGGTCAAGATCAACTTGTGCGACATAAGCGTCATGTTCTGGCATTCGTCGATCAGGCAGCCGGCATTTTTAAGCGTCCGGCCGCGCATATAAGCCAGGGGCGCAATTTCGATCGTGCGGTTTTCGATGTACCGCTGCACAGTATCATGCCCCAGCAGTTCGTCCAGCGCATCATACAGCGGCCGCAGATAGGGGTCGACCTTGTTTTGCAGGTCGCCCGGCAGAAAGCCCAGCTTTTCTCCTGCCTCCACGGCCGGACGGCACATGACGATGCGCTCGATCTCCTTGCGCTTGAGCATGCCCACCACGGCAGCAACCGCCAGATAGGTCTTGCCCGTACCCGCCGGGCCAATGCAGATGGTAACGGTGTTTTTCCGGATGGCGTCTACATATTTGCGCTGGCCGATGGTGCGGCATTTGATGGGCGCGCCGTTGTGCGCAATGGCGATGGTGTCCTGCATGGCAGCCACCATGGCGTCGCCCTGCCCTTCCCGCACCAGGTCGATGGCGCGCGATACGGCAAAATCATTGAGCGTTTCGCCGTTCTTGTGCATTTTTTCCAGGGTACGCAGCGTATCGAGCGCCAAGCGCACGTTGGCTTCCTCCCCGCTGACCTCCACAAAGCCTCCACGGGTGGAAACACTGACCGATAACGCCGTTTCAATCGCGGTGATATTCGTATCGCCCACGCCGAACAAATCCTGCATGACCGATACGTCCAGGGATATTTTTTCACTATGCAAATGGGTCGTCCTCCTCCGACAACACGGCATCTGTGTTTTTTTCTTTATTCTATCATGCCGCCCCGGTAAAAACAAGCGGCTTAAGTTTCCGGCGGCTCTTCGGTTTCCTTCTCCGGCAAAACCGCCCCTTCTTCGGAAACCTCGCGGGCAATATCCTCGGTACAGGTGGCATGGACGGTGACGACCAGCCCGCCGTCCCGCTCCTCGGCTTCGCTGTACCAGGAATCGATGGTGCCGTCCACCATATCGGCCTGTATGCGCGCCAGCGCGTCCTGCTCCATCTGGGCGCGCAGTTCTTCGGTATCCAGCTGCGTTTCGGCGGCGTCATAATAGGTGTATTCCTGCCGCACGAGCGCCACCGGGAAGACCGTGCCCTTTCCCAGCGCCAGCCGATGCACGCTGACCGCCTTGTCGCACTCTCCGACCGAAATGCCGCTGCCAAAGTACAAATTGATGCGAACCCCCCCCAAAACCAGGGCAAACTGGGTCTTGGTCTTGTCGGTATACTGCTTTTTCGTGATGGTCAGCGGCTGAACCGAGGTTTCGATGCGCTTGGTCTGCGCCAGGATTTTGGCTGCGCCGTGACCGATGTGCCCAAGCCCCTGCTCGGTGGTCGGCGGCGTGACGGCGGACACCAGTGGCTGCCCGGTCGTGACCACATCGCCGGTTTCCACCAGCGGATGGCCGCCGAGCACCTGCATCTCGACAATCTGCCCGTCGCGGGACGCGACCACGCCGGTCACCGCCTTGTCATCCTGTACCTTGGGGCGCTCCTCGCCGCCAAAGGCCTCCACGGTGAGGACGTTGCCGATGCGGCTGACCGTGACAAAATCGACCGTGTCCTGCATCTGCACCCGCACATATTCCCGGATGGCGGTTTCGTCCACGGACGCAATGGGCACACCCGCATAGGCTCCCGCGTCGCACAGAACCTGCCGCAGCTGATAGGTCGAAATGCCCGGCTGGGCATGAATCTCAACGACCCAGATAAACTGTGTCAGGGCCAAAAACAACAGGATAAGCGCGGCCAGGCCGCCGAACAACACGTACCGCCGCCGCAGGCGGTGGAGCACAAATGGCGCACCGCGGCGGCTCAAAATGTGCACCCGACAGCCGGTGCGGCCCATCAGGCCGCGCAGGCGCTTGAAATCGCGCACCGGCACGGTCGCATGCAGTTCGCCGAAATCCACCCGCCGGGTGCGCCGCAGCCAGATGCCGCTGCGCGCGCATAGATTGAGGAACCGCTCCACCGAAGCGCCGCGCACCTGGATGCGCACTTCGCCCGCCAGCAGGTCCAATGTTTTGCCTATCATGTGCCCTCCCCCTCAGCCGTTCCGGCGGATGTATTCCAGCGTGTGGATCTTGCCTTCGATGGTCAGTTCATGAAGGGTCAGGACGCATAGATCCATATTTTCCCCCGCAATGCACAATTCCATACCCCCCAGTGCCACCCGCATGACCGTATCGCTGTATTCCAAAATGCCGCCATGGTTTTCGATCAAGACCCGCCGGTCGCCGACGACCTCCACATGCGGCAGCTTGGGATTGAGGTCTTCGGCCAGGAAGTTACCCCGCATTTTTTCCATCCATTCGCCCATGCGTTCGCCTCCCTTCTCACAAACCTATGCGGCCGCAGCCGGTGATATGCCGCCGCCTGCCTGCATACAGTGAACCAACGGGAGGGATGCGCATGAAACACCAAAAGATACCGGCAGCGGCCGCGCTTTTGTTCTTTGCCGCGCTGATTTTCGGGGCCGATGCGGCCCGCGAAGGGGCCAAATACGGCTTATCGCTCGCGTTTGGCACAGCCATCCCGGCCCTGTTTCCGTTCTTTGTGGCCAGTTCCCTGCTCAGCCAGACCGGCGTGCTGGCCGCCCTGGGCCGCGCCTGCGCGCGGCCGATGTGGCGTCTGTATGGCCTGCCCGGCGATGCCGCCGGGGCGCTGGTTCTGGGACTGACCGGCGGCTATCCGGTCGGCGCGTCGGCAGTCGCCGACCTGCGCCGGGACGGCCGTCTGGACACCGCCCAAGCCAGCCGTCTACTCGGTTTCTGCAACAACACCGGCCCGGCCTTTATTGTGGGCGTCTGCGGTGCCGGGGTATTGGGCTCGGTCCGAACCGGGCTGCTGCTCTACGCCATCCATATCGCTGCGGCGCTGCTGGTCGGCCTGGTGATGACCCATCCGGGCCACGGTCCGACGCCAGCGAATCGGTTCCAGCCGCGTGTCCCTGTTCCCTTTTCGCAGGCGCTGGTCACCGCCTGCGAAAAAGCCGCGCACACCAGCATCCAGGTCGCGGCCTTTTTGACTCTGTTTGCCGTTTTGGCTGCCCTGGCCGAACAAAGTGGCCTACTCCCGGCTTTGGCCGGGCTGCTGGCCCCCGTGTGCACACTGGCCGGGATGCCTGAGGAAGCCGCCTGGCCGCTCCTCTACGGCGCGCTCGAACTGACCCGAGGGCTTGCCGTGCTGCCCGAGGCCGCGCTGGACAGCCATTTTGTGCTGCCGGTCGCGAGTTTCTTGCTGGCCTTTGGCGGCCTGTCGGTCTGGTGTCAGTCCATGAGCGTCATCGCCGGAACCCGGCTATCGCTCGCCTGCCTAGCCTTGGGCAAGGTGCTGCACGCGCTGTTTGCCGCCGCGCTCGCGGTCTTGTGCGGGGCCGTCCTCCCCCATGCTGTGCCCGCCTTCGCGCCTTTGGAAATCCAGCTTCCAACCGTGCCTGTATGGGTACGTTGGGCGGTACTTGTCATGATTTTGTTAACAATCACCTATGGAAAACACCGCCGCCATACGGTATAATGAAAATGTTCCTTGAAAAACATTGTGAGCGCGGGCCGCTGGGCGCCGTGCTCACTTTTCTTCACCATGGAGGCTTTGCCATGTTTCGAAATAAATTGTTCCGGCGGGATATCGAGCCGCGCTGCGCCTATTGCACGCGCGCCAATGTGCTCGATGAATCACGTATGACCTGCCGCAAACGCGGCATCGTGCCCGCCAGCGGCAGTTGCCGTTCGTTCCGCTATGACCCCATCCGGCGCATCCCGCCCAAGCCAGCCGTGCTGCGCACCAACTTTTCTGACGCTGATTTCCATTTGGAGGAATATGATGAAACGTAACCTCACCCGCCAGTTGGTCGTGGCCTTCCTGGCGATCTTTGTGTTTGTCTGCTATGCAACGCCGGGCGCTTCGGCCCTGGTCGACCCCAACCCGCAGGCCGAGGCCGCTTTTTTGGCCGACCCGGAAAGCGGATTTGTCCTATATGAAAAGAACGCCGACCAAAAACAGTACCCGGCATCGACCACCAAGATCATGACCGCCCTGTTGGTGCTCGAAAATGTGGACGACCTGAATGCGCTCGTGGAAGTAACCGAGGACGATTTCAAAGGCGTGGACGCCGATACCTCCAAGGCCGGATTTATGGTCGGGGAACAAGTCCCGGTGATCGACCTGCTGTATGGCCTGATGCTGCCGTCCGGCAACGAGGCGGCCAACACGCTGGCGCGCTATGTCGGCGGGTCGATTGATGACTTTGTCAAGATGATGAACGACCGCGCCGAGGAACTGGGCTGTAAAAACACCCATTTCGCCAATCCGAACGGTCTGCACGACGACAACCACTACACCACGGCCCGCGACCTATATAAGATCACCTGCCAGGCCATGAAGGACGAAACCTTCCAGGACATCGTCAGCACTGCGCAAAAGACCCTGAGCGAAACCAACATGACCCCGCAGCGCGGCAAGGCGCTCAAGGTATACACGACCAATATGCTCATTTACAGCCGCAACCAGCCGGAATATTATGCCTTTGCCAACGGCATCAAGACCGGCCACACCTCCCAGGCGGGGTATTGTCTGGTTGCCTCTGCCAAAAAGGGCGGCGGCAATCTGATTTCGGTCATGCTCGGCTGCGAAAAGCCAGAGGGCGCCACCCAGCCCCTTACTTTCAGCGAAACCAAGAACCTCTTTGAGTGGGGTTATGAAAACTTCGACAGCATGGAATTGGTCGAAGAAGGCGAAACGGTCGAACAGATTGAAGTGCGCTTGTCCACCGAAGAGGACAAGCTGGTGCTGGTGACCGACGGCAGCCTGTCGGGTACGGTGCCCAAGGACATCGACCTGTCCAAGGTCGAGCGCACCATTGACGTACCCAAGTCAGTGGACGCTCCCATCAAATCCGGCCAGAAGATCGGCACCATGAGCATCAGCTACAACGGTGTAGATTACGGCACGGTCAACCTGGTGGCCCTCAGCGATGTTTCCCGCTCGGAAGTGCTGTATTATGCCGATAAGATCGAGCATTTCTTCCAAAGCACGGTGTTTAAAATCCTGGTGCTGGTCATCATCCTGCTGTTCTTCCTGTACTTTGCCCTTCTGATTTTGCGCACGCGCCGCAAAAAGAAGCGCCGTCAGCAGATGATGCGCTCCAAGCAAGCCCGTTACCGCGATTATGACAAACGCGACCGGCACGATTAAAAAAAGCATGGCTCCTTTTTGGAGCCATGCTTTTTTCATGCGTGTAAAATCAGTGCCTTGACCAGGGTGCTGACGCCGCCCAGAATAAAAATCCAAATGATGAATTTGCGGATGTTGCTTTCCCCGATGTGTTTGTCGATCTGGCTGCCGATAAACATGCCGCAGGCCGCAGCTGGGATGGTCACCGCCGTGATCTGCAAGGTAAAGAACGTAAACACGCCGGTGACGATGTAGACAATCGTGCGCACGAAATTCTCCACCAGGAAGACAAAGCAGGTATTGGCGCGGAAGGCATGTCGGTCGGTGGACGAGCGCTCCAGATAGATGACAAACAGCAGGTTGATGCCAAACAGGCCGGCGGTCACACCGGACAGGAAGCACATGATGGCTTTGATGACCGGATTGGGCTGAAACTTCTTGGCCTTATCGCGGGTCAGCATTTCCACGCCCAGCCCGATAATCAGAAGGCCCAGGATGACTTTAATAATCCACGGCGCGCCAAGTTTGAGCAGCAGCGTGCCGGGGATGATGCCGAGCAGCACCCACAGGGCAATGGTTGCCACGATCTTAAAGCAGAAATTTTTCCGGTTTTTCAGAACGATGTAGGCATTTAAAATCAGCGAAACCGGCAGAAGTCCGGGGGTGATATCCCGGTTATCCAGCTTTAACGCCAGCAGTGGATTGGAGATCAGCGGATCGCCGAACCCCGCCAGCCCTTTGACGACAAAGGCGCAGGCCACGATGATAAAAATATAACATCCAAGCGAAAATGTCATAGTCATAATGTTTCCCCCTCTTTTTGCGCTTACTTATACAAAAAATAAAAATCCCGCAGCAGTGCTTTGGTGCTCTCGATCACATCCTCCAGATGCGCCCGCATGGCCTGCTCAGCGCGGTCGGGATCGCCATCGCGCACGGCATCCAAAATCGCCTGGTGCTGTTCGATCGACCGCGCAATCCGCTGGGCACTGTGCCGGTTGTGCAGTACGGTCGTGCGCCCGCACTGCCGGATGATGCAATCCAGATAGCTCACCAGCCGCTGGTTGAAGCTCGCCTTGGCCAGATCGATGTGAAACGCATCCTCATATTCCGTGTTGTCGTAAGCGCCTTCGGCAAACATCTGGCGGTGCATTTTCAGATGATACGTCATCTGCTCCAAGTCCTCCGGCCGGCGCCGCTCGGCAGCCAGCCGAACAAAATGCCCTTCGAGCGCTTCGCGAATCTCATACAGTTCCAGCGTATCGCTCAGGCCAATCTTGGAAACGACCGCCCCGCGGTCGGGCAAGATATCGACATACCCTTCAAAGTGCAGACGTTTAAGGGCATCCTTGACCGGGGTGCGGCTGATGGACAACTGCTCGCTCAAATCCCGCTCGGACAGCGAGGTCCCCGGTGGATAATCATTGGACAAAATCTTTTTCCGGATGGCTTCATACGCCAAATCGGTCTTATTTTGTTTTTGGGCCATGGCCTTCACCTCTTTTCATTCCACTGGAATGCCACCGGAATTTTTACTTGTTCTATCATAG